>DATMXW010000139.1:0-20647 GCA_035561295.1 Methanospirillum sp.
CATGACATGGAACTTATCAAAAATTATCGATATATTGGGGAAGTTTTCAGTAAGGCCCTTAATAAATGATTGTGACATGTCACAACATCCTTCACTAATTTTTGCAGGATCACCCTTATGCTCGATTAAAAATTGTTTAAATCGATCAATAGTGCTGTGATCCTTTCCAGGAGTGACATAGAGAACTCTTCGTTTTACAAGATCAATGACGATGGTGATGTATTTATGTCCCCTCCTACAGGAAGTCTCATCACAGGCAATCGAAAAAACTTGCGAGCAATTTGAGGTCGAAATCGCTACTTTTACGTAATATGAGACAATGCGGAACACGCGGTCAAAATTTTCATTGATTAACTCACCAACTTTAGAGATGGGCATGGAACTTGCAAGAGATAAAAGAATTACCTCATATTCATATGTAAATCCACTATGCCTCCTCCCCCATGGGACATTTATTTTGATAACTCCACAATCAGGACAGGTTACACGAGGTACTCGGGCATGAAGGCAACAATGATAACCATGAAAATCTAGATGACGTTTTCTTTCCGGGTGGGTATCATGTGGTTTGCACCCATTTTTTCCACATTTAGGGCATTCAAAGGTGCTACCTTTATCAAAATCAAGCATTATTATCTGTTTTTTGTCATGTGGCTCAATTTGGATATCACGAATAAACCATGGAGCTGGTATTCGGAGTGCTTCTTGATACATTCGGGTATATATTGCAACCATTGGGCCAGAATTCATGCTTAAATGTTATACTTTCAAAAATAAAGGGAAGAGATTACATCCCCCCCTTACCCGCCCATGCACAGGATAGGAGAGGTCGGGCCAAAGGCCCTCCCACCATATTGTTGAACGGCAAATGTCGTAGAGGGAAAGTTAAACAACCCACACTTTTCCACGGTGAGCCACAAAAACTCAAAGGAGCGATTGAAAAAGCCCGGCAGATGCATCCCTTCCTTAAGAGCCGGATACTATTTGATGAACATCATGACACTTGGATATCATCAGAATGCTCCATTGAGGCTGGCATCAGGATTGTTCAAAGAGAACACGATTCTACATGGAGGGATGAACTCCGTGATGAGTACCGTATCCCCTTTGCCCTTGAATCCGGCCCCCTTATCAGGTTTGCTCTCATATATTCACCTGAAGCGTCAGAACTTCTCGTTATCTCCTCTCATGTAATCTGTGATGGAATGGCGCTAAGCAATTTAATCCGTGATATTCTAATTTTCTATACCGATCCCGATATCCATAATGAGAAAATTATCCCCCCGGTTATTACGGATTATGTTCCAGTAGGGAAGCGTTTTTCATTCAAAAAATGGATAGGGAGTTATTTCATCGCAAGATTCAATGCTAAATGGCAGAAAAACCCATTTTTCTTTACCCAGAAGGATTATGAGGTGATTCATCAGGCCTGTTCTACTCATCTCACTCCTGACTTTTTGTCCTTGGAATTCGATGAAGAAGAGACCGCATCCCTGGTACAACGATGTCGGAACAACCATGTTACTATGAATTCAGCGGTGACTATTGCTTGCATTGCCGCGTATTATGAGATCGTCGGACCACTTCCAAAGAAGTGTATGACTGTATTCCTCCCGTTTGATCTTCGAAGACACTCTGGATACTCTGGAGCGGATCCATTTTGCATGTTTGCCGGTGGCGTGCAATTTTCTCACAAGTTTGATCCCAAAAAATCATTCTGGGAAAATGCGTTAATCCTCCATCATGAAACCGCGAAGGCATTACATGGGAACCCGTTTGAAGGAATGGAGATGTGTGAGCGGTTTGATCCTTCACTGCAGGATGCGTATAGTACGTTCTCCCTCTTTTACCGGCTATTTCCTGAAGTGTTCGAAAAAACGGAAAATTTATCCGGATTCGCGAAAGATCGTAAAAATATTGCGCACAAAATTTCCCATAATTTTGGGATGAACATGCCGGGAGTAGTTCCCACCAATCTCGGTCGATTAAATATCCCTGAACGTTACGGGGATTTGATTCTTGACAGAATCTGGTTCCTGCCTACCATTAATATTTCCAGTCCAATTGTGCTTGGAGGAGTGAGCGTCGGAAACCGGACAACATGGACACTCTCCTTTGTCAGGGAAGATGAGTACTCTCCGGTATCACCAGAAAATATGGAGTATATTCGAGATCAGGCACTGGGTTATCTGAAAGATAAGGGAGCTAGCGAGAATTAATCGGATGATGCCAGAGAAAAAAAGTCACTCAAGGTCTGGTAATGATACCACACCTTCTTCTCACCTTTGCCACACGTGGTCTTCGTGATCTGAATCTGTCATCTCCACGGAGAGAATAAAACATATATGCGATTCATCATCCAATACCATCCGAATACTCTCTGGTCAAGGAGCCGGTGATCGGTAGATGGTCTCTTCGTTCCTCCTCTCCAATTCGGATTTGAGTGATTAAGGACCTGGTTTATGTATATGCGAGTCCTGAACCAAAGACAGGTGATCCAGGTGGCTTTATCAGAAATGTCTGGTTATCTTCTGAGTTCGTTCATCACGACTCTAAAGGTTTCTCCAGAGTGAGGGTGAATGAGAATCGGTTTCCAAAGAACTCTTTTTCTTTAAACCCGTACATCTCTGCAAGTCCGGTTACGGTGCTCCGTGTCTGGAAATGAGGATCCCTGATGGTCTCTTCAACAAGTAAGATCCCTCCTGGTTTGAGAGCTATCCAAATATCCCGAAGTGCCGCTTCCCGGTCAGGGATCTCACCGAGTACCGTTATCAGGATTGCCCGATCATAGTGGCTGGTCTCCAGGTCTCCTTCTCCAATCCCTTTCTGAATATAATGAATATTGATTAGATTTTCCCTGGCTGCCCTTTTTTGCACTTCCTGGAGCATCCCCTCCTGAATATCCATTGCGGTAACGGTGCCCTGAGGACTGACCTGGTGAGCAATCGGTATCGTCAGCCGGCCTGGACCACATCCAGCATCTAGTACATGCATTCCTGGCTTTAGGTTAAGATGGCCTATGGTTCTTCGGGTCCGGCTGCTCATATTTCCGGAAAACGGGGGGTCCAGCATCCATTTCATCCAGACCGGGCAGGGGAGAGGATATCGTCGGGATCCCCATCGCCATACAAGAGTGATGATTCCAAAGAGGCTGATAAGGATGAGTATCAGGGAGAGGGGAGAGATCATTATTCATAGGCATTCGTCATGGCACTACATAATTCTAACGTCATGTTATGCCCGAAATTTTATTCTTCTATCAATAATTGTGTCAATCCTAACTACCCTGATAAAATCTGATACGAAATTCAAAGGTGAGTTTTCTCAGAAGTATTGATGATGAGTATATCTGATCCACCATATTTATCATTAGGTAAAACCTAACTAATGTGGATCGGGTTATGGTGGAGAGAGAAGAGCATCTGCTTGAAGTCTTTGAGAACGTACTCAAGATCAGGAATGAATGCTCCTGCACCATCTTCTCCGAATGCGGACTCTCAAATCTGACTGTCAAGCAGATCGCCTATCTGAAGGTTATTGATGAAGAAGGCGATGTCACCTTTAGCAGGCTTGCTGAGATTACCAGAAACTCAAAGCCTACGATCACTGAGATGATCAACAAATTTGTCCGGATGGAATGTGTGTATCGGGAACCCTGCCCTGATGATGGAAGGATCCTGTACATCCGTCTGACTGAAAAGGGGCAGAAGGTAGCGAAGGCTGAACAGAGTGCTCTCCGCCGGGTGATTGAACGGATGGTACAATCACTGGACGAAGATGAACTGGATCTTCTCATTGGGATCCTGCAGAAAGTCAGGTAATTTTTTTTTCCTGCTTTTTAGTTAGGTAAATTCGAACTAAATGAATGGGGCAACCATGCAAACCAAAACGATTGATTATACCCAGGAAAAAATTGTCATCCCACTCTTTGACATCGTTGTATATCCACACAGCCGGGCAAAATTTCAGGCTGACCCGGAGACCGGGGCCCTCCTCCTCCATGCACTGGAGGATACGGGCGATGCGTATGCAATCGCCCTCACGGTAAGGGATGATAATAAGACCGGGGAACTGACTGGAGAATCGCTGTACAACGTCGGAACTTTGCTCAAAATTCTCCATGTACAGCCTTCTGATGATGGATACCTGATCTGTGCAGAGGTCATACAGCGGGTACAGGTCATATCACTGACACAAAGAGGAGGACGCCTCTATGCTGCATGTTCCCCGGTTGTAGATATCCAGGATCTTGAAGAAGACCTGCAGGTCAGGCTCCTTACCGATATAAAACTCACAATCCACGATATTGGGAGCCGTTTCACCGGTTCTGAGCAGTTTACCCAGCCGATCGATCAGATGGAATCAGCAGACCAGATCATGGGTTTTATCATGCCATTCCTGCCGATCCATCTTACCGAGAAACAGACACTCCTTGAGACAGCCTCGGTTCAGGAACGGTATATCACTTTCCTTGAACTGCTCATCAGGAAGAAAGAAGAGATCACCGTAAGGATAGATCTGGCGAAAAAGGTATCTGAACGGGTGAACAAGTCCAATCGGGAGGCGATGCTCCGTGAGCAGCTCAAGGTCATTCAGGAAGAGCTGGGTGAGGGTGAAAGCCAGGAAGGTGACGGAGGATACCTGGAGCGGATCGAACACTCAGTGATGCCTGAGGAAGTTCGGAAAAAGGCACGTACTGAGGCTAAGAAGCTAAAGGCCGGAGGTAGCCACAACCATGAGAGTGCCGTGATCCGTAATTATCTTGATCTCATCCT
This sequence comes from Methanospirillum sp., assembly GCA_035561295.1. Classification (GTDB taxonomy): domain Archaea; phylum Halobacteriota; class Methanomicrobia; order Methanomicrobiales; family Methanospirillaceae; genus Methanospirillum. Next base: position 4,776 of record DATMXW010000139.1, read on the forward strand.
CGATCTCCCCTGGGCAGCTGAGGAGAAGAAGGAGATAGATATTGAGCAGGCACGTCTGGTTCTTAATAGTAACCATAATGGCCTTGAGAAGGTCAAAGAGCGAATTATTCAGCATCTTGCAGTGATGAAGTTAAAGCATGAAAAGCAGGGTTCAATCCTCCTCTTCGCCGGACCACCCGGGACTGGAAAGACCAGCCTTGGAAAGAGTATAGCAGAGGCACTCGGGCGAACGTACATCAGGGTCAGTCTTGGTGGTGTCAAGGATGAAGCCGAGATCCGGGGACACCGGCGAACCTATGTTGGTGCTCTTCCTGGTAGAATTATCCAGGGAATCAGAAAAGCTGGCACGAAAAATCCAGTGTTTATTCTTGATGAGATTGACAAGCTCTCCTTATCATACTCTGGAGACCCGGCAAGTGCCCTGCTCGAAGTCCTTGATCCAGAACAGAATAACACTTTCTCTGACCACTACCTTGAGGTTCCCTATGATCTCTCTGATGTGCTCTTCATCGCTACGGCGAACTCCCTTTCAACGATCCCTCCGCCCCTTCTCGACCGTATGGAACTGATAGAGATCTCAAGCTATACTAAAAATGAGAAGTTTGCTATCGCCAAAGACCACCTGATACCTGAGATTATAACCGAACACGGTCTTGATGAGGATACCCTTACATTCGATGATACTGCCCTGAAGGTGATCATTGAGAAGTACACTCGCGAGGCCGGAGTCAGGTGGCTCAAAAAACAACTTGCAAAGGCTGCACGGTATGTATCTGAGAAGATCGTATCAGGAAAAGCAGAACTGCCATTTGTGGTGACCGAAGCTAACCTTCCGGTGATCCTGGGAAAAGAGGTGATTCGGCAGGAAGTTGCACGCAAAGAGCCTGTACCCGGGGTGGTTACCGGCCTTGCATGGACTCCGGCAGGAGGAGAGATCCTCTTCATTGAGGGAACGTTCATGCCAGGTACTGGTAAACTCACCCTCACCGGGCAGCTGGGCGACGTGATGAAGGAATCGGCGACCATTTCATTGAGTCTTATCAGGTCACGCCTTTTGAACGCAGAGAGCGGGCTGAACTTCCTGACGAGTGATATTCACATTCATGTCCCCTCAGGAGCAACCCCTAAAGATGGACCTTCGGCAGGGGTGACCATCTTCTCAGCACTCACCTCCCTCATTACCGGTACAACCGTTGATCCTAACCTTGCTATGACCGGTGAGATCACCCTGAGTGGTGCAGTCCTGCCGGTCGGAGGGATAAAAGAGAAGGTTCTGGCCGCACACCGGGCAGGGATTACACGGGTAATTCTACCACAGGAGAACGAACGGGATCTTCAGGACGTCCCTGAAGATGTCAGGGGGGAACTCACCTTTGTGCTGGTTGAGACTATCGAGGAGGTCTTACGGGAAGCACTGGGTATCAGTCTGCCCCGGACCATGCTGCTCCAGAGTGGAATCAGTTCGATCCCGGTGCAGAACCTGTAAGGTGGTGACCATATGGATTATTGATAAAAAGAATAAAGCGGATAATCATGGTAAGAGGTGAGCTTGAGAATATGACGAAAACAATAGAAGTTATTTATGAGGATAATGTTTCAGCCCTATCAAACCAGTCGAGGGTTTCAAGGAACATGACCGGATGATTGCAGTATTCTCAAATCATAGTGTAAAAAAGGGACTTCGGGAAAAAGTGGGAACCCTCTCTGAAAATGAAGGAACAGAAATGCTCACTATCATTGATCAGGAGTTGGAAAGGTTGAAGGGTGATTTCCCGGGGTGTTGATCCCCTGAAACGGTCATTGCCTGATTGAATACATCAATAACCTAACCCTTTTGTCTCTCGGTTCTTAGACCGTAAGGGATCGCTCAATGGATCCCACGATATTGCACTGACCGATAACATCGATCACCGTCTTTGGTGTGGCATTCAGCTGATAGGTGTACTCGAAGATATCTGCAGTGGGTTGGGAGGTATACTCCAGGTTCACCGTTTCATTTCCGTCCAGTGAGATCTTCACATTCTTGAGGTAATGGGTGGTTGGATCAGGTACCTGGTGAGTGAATGTTGCCGTGAGATTTCCAGAGGTCTGATTGTACACCAGGTTCAGGTCACTTGGTGGGTGTGCTGATACGGTCGAGACCAGGAGGAGCACGACCAGGGATGCGATAATGCTCAGAAGATGCCGGTTCATACTGAGTATATCTGATAATCCTCATATTTCAGCGTTCTCTTGCTGCATATTTCACTGGTGCTCCCCTGTATCCTGGTGAACACAATCACTCTCAAGACCTTACCATTACTCAAAATATCGACTTATCAGGTTCAATCCAATCAGGAGAGAGCAGAGGGAACCTGCTGCCATAATGATATACCAGGTTGCTGATCCCCGATCCCCTGGCCTGAGCTTCCAATCTGCTAGCATCAGGATCCCGGTGACGATACTGAACAGAACCAGCCTGATAGAGATGAAGTCCCGTGCCATCTCCTGCGTCCAGAAGAACTGTGCACAGATCGCTGATAGAGACAGGCATAAGACCACCAGAATAAAAGCCCTCCTGGAGATCTGAAGTCCCTGCACTGTTCTTGGAAGAGTCACCTGCAGGACCTTCGCGCGACCATATATGCCCCCGAGAAGACTGCAAAACAGGGCAAGCATACAGATCATTACAAAGATAAGGTTTCCAGCAAGACCGAGGTTCATTACCGTAAGCACAATCTCAAGAGTGAGATCTGATTCAGGTGCACCCAGACCATGTTCGTATAAGAATATGAATCCAATTGAGAAGTAGAGGATGCAGAGGAGAAAAAGGAATGATATTCCCATTCCGGCATCCATCCGAATCCTATGCAGGATATTTTCTTTCTCCTCAGGGAGTACCCTTCCGTTCAGGTGGTTGAGTAGCCAGACTGAATAGAAGAGCAGGGAGAATCCGGATCCCACACTGCTGAGGATGATTGAGGACTCGTATACACTCACATACATACTCATGTTCGGGACCAGACCACCCAGGATCTCATGGATCGCAAGAGGCATGGATATGATCATCAGAGTGAATCCGATCAGAATGAGACTTATGGCTGCAATCAGGATCTTTCTGAAGAACCAATACGAGTTGATCGAGACGAGAATGAATATCAGGATAAAAAGCAGAATAATTACCAGCGTTGGTGGAAATTTGACCCCCAATAATTCATTAATTAGCCGTGTCATAGTAAGGGCAGAAAACCCGAGCATAAATATTTCAGCGTAGAGAATTGCATTGATCATCCAGACTCCCCAGTTTTTGGGACCCGGGATGGTGGCAATTCCGGCAAAGATATCCGTTCCTGTAGCCAGGGTATACCGGCCGAGTCCGGTGATCAATGAGAACTTAAAGATGAGGGTGAAGAGGGTGATTCCAACAAAGGCATATCCGCTGTCTGCTCCGAAGGAGATCAGAGAGAGCAGCCCTATCCATCCACTTGAAGAGAGAACAACTAAGAGCCCGGGACCCGGGAGTGGATATGGGACTCTGGTCTCCTCTTTGGGGATGTTCATATCGCATGTTGATCTGGATTGGATATGAATATCGTGTTCAGGTTCAACCCTTTTTTCTGTTTGCTGATGGACCGGAGAAATAACTAGTCATTTTTACCGGATATATGTAATAACGGTCATGGATACGAAAGCTGGGTACCTGGGCTGCCTGATATGTGTTCTTGTTCTTGTTCTCCTTTTGATAGGGATATTGCCGGGTGCCTCCGGAATCAGCCGTCAGGAGATGGATACTGATATCAGACCTGCATTTCCTGAAATAGATGGGGACCATATCATATTTGAGAACCGGCCGGATTGGAGAAATTCTGATATCATCCTCATGAATGCTTCATCTGGGGAATACCATCCGGTCATCAGGGAGAAAGAGAATCAATATCGGCCTGATATCAGTGGCGGTACCATCGTCTGGCAGGATAAATCATCAGGTGTCTGGGATATCTACTCGAAAAATCTTACCAGCGGAGAGATTAGACCGGTGAGTACCAGTTCTGCACGAAAAACCACTCCCCAGATTTCAGGGGATCGGGTGGTTTTTGTTGATGAGCGGTATGGGTCCCCGGATATCTGCTTAATCAATCTCTCAACGAGGGAGGAGTGGATGATTTGTAAGAATGCTGATGTCCAGTGGCAGCCGGCTATTGATGGAGACTGGGTTGTCTGGGAGGACTGGAGGGATGGATCCACTTCTCGCGGGGATATCTACGCGTACAATATACCAACCGGCCAGGAGATCCAGGTTACTAATGGATCATGGGCAGACTGGTTCCCTGATGTCTCTGATGGCTGGGTTGTCTGGCAGTCACAAGAGCGGGGAAATTTCGATATCGCTGCTCAGAATCTCTCTTCTGGTAAACGGATTATGGTCACCACCGATCCTTCCCGGCAATGGTTTGCCAGGATATCAGGGGATGATATAGTCTGGATTGATGAACGGGGAGAATTATGGGATATCTATGGGTATGATCGTTCTCAAAAGAGGGAGTATCAGATATCAATAGATCCTGATAATGATGCGTGGCCGGATGTGTCGAACGGGACCGTGGTGTATATCACATACCCGGGAAGGGGGATACCCGAGCTGCAGGTATACCATATCAATCAGACAGAATAATCCTCTTCTCAGTTTTCCGGTCTTTCTCGGGTGTCAGGATACCTTGTACTCTGGCATTGCCTCATATCCGAGATCACCGTGCATATTGAGAAAAAAGTATTAGGGGCTCCTTCTTGGGCTCTTCTGGAAAAATTCAGATAAGAGCGACGAATCCAGGTTATTTCATCCAGCCCATCTGGACATACCAGTCATATTCATGGGCAAACCGATCCTTGTTATTTTTTACCAGCTGGCAGAAATACTCCTTCTTCTGCCGGTGAATCTCATCCTGTTCAGGGTAGGAGTGTTCACCCCTGATCGACTGGATGAGTTTTTCCCCCAGCTCATGGGCATCAGTCTCGGCTATTCCAAGTAATTCAGGATTCTTCCCGATTGCGATGCCAACTCCGCCCACTACCGTAACACCCAGGGAGATGAGCACATCGTTCATATAATTGGTTACCTCCTGTTCACCGCTCCCCCCGGCCGTGCAGACCGAGCATCCAAACTTTCCAGTAAATTTCTGGCAGTGGATGACATCAGCTAAGCGATCAAAGAAGGCCTTCATCGGGGCAGGCACAGAATTTATATAGTTGGGGGCACCCAGCACAATCCCATCGGATTCTATGATTTTATCAAGGAGATCAGAGAAATCATCGAGCAGAGTACATTCCCCTGTTGCATAACAGACACCGCAGGCTGTACAGTAGTCGATCTTCAACGTGTAGAGATCCACCAGTTCGGTCTCTGCTCCTTCAGCCTTTGCCCCAGCTAAAACCGATTGTACCAGTTTGAGTGTATTGCTATCCGCTCCCCGCGGACTTGCTACAATTCCAACAATTTTCACGATCTATCTCCTGATCTGGGTGTTGGAGGAGAAGAGAGATAAGGGTATTGATGATTCTCAATAGCCTGCAATGGATCGTGAACTGATACCCTCATGTGGCCTGACTCTGCGAACTGACTATGAGCATCATATCTGGATGCATTCAGATAAAAACTCTGCAATCATTTGGTTTGGTTAAGACAGTCGATACTGCCAGCATCTTGTAAAGATGGGTTCTCACCGGTGAGTCAGGATGCTGGGATAGTTTTCTCATCCTTGCTTATAGTCCCGGTCCCGGCCGTAATGCATCGTAAAGAGGGCGAGATATTCATCTGCATAACAGGTTGAATCAGATCTCAGGGTAAATTCAGGGCCGAGTGTGGTTCGAAAGAGGTTGTTCCACTGGGTCCGGAGCATATGATAATCTGACCGTCTTCCCCGTGGCTCGGTAAGGATAGAGATGAGTTCTGTCATCAGGAACGAATCGACACAGTTCGTCACCACATCAACCGGGGCATCATGGGCAAAAACAAAGTCAATGATCCTACCGTATGACTGGTATACAGAGACTGCCAGTTCAGGAGAGAAGAGATCCGGAGTATCGTTATTTGCATCCAGTTCAAAGAGCAAAAAATGGTCTATCCATGGTTTGAGTCTGGTAAGGTGGATTTCCTTCTCTTCGATCGGCATATGGTGATATGCCAGGGAACTCATCGCGATATCAAAACGGTGGCCGATCGATAATGAACAATCCTGTATTCGTGCATTCTCTGTGGTGATCTGAACCTTGGGGAATGCAGCTTCGATATTCTGTTGTGCCAGTGCTATCATCGCCGGGGATGAGTCTATCAAAAGGATCTCAGAGATGCCCGGGACTTTTCCTGATTCGATCAGGTGGGAGAGGATCCGTACCGTCAGAGCACCATCACCACACCCAATATCCATGAACCTGATGGGATGTTCAAACCCGGGGAGCGAATGGGCGAATTGGACTTGCATCTGGTGCCGTGCATACTCCATGGCAGGTACCCTGGAGAAGTGAATAAACGGCCGTGGATCCTCAAATGCGATTGCTGGGGGTATCATCTTTCCTTCATGTCGCTGCAGGAATCCCATCAGGAAGGTTGATGAAAAGAGACCTTCTTCCTCGCACATTGTCCCTGCGTTTACCCATTCGCCCCCCCGGATACTCTCTCCCTGTGCTGCAAGTACCGTTCCGATATAAAAGTAGAATGCAGAGAGGAGGTTTGCTCGTATTTTGTCCTCATATTCAGCCGGGTTTTCCTTATCTTTGATGATCTTCTGAGCATATGTTGCCCAGGCGGTTTTTTCGTGTTCTGATAGAAAAAGCATTGTTGATCCTGTCCCGAGTGCAAGCAATGAATCGTTCTGTAATATGATGTATAGAAGGGGATCTATAAGGATGTGGTTCCTGATTGAGTATCTTTCCTGATACTTATCAGAATAAATAGCAACAGGAGAAGAAGATATCACAAATCGATGAGGTCGCTATTCTTTGGCGGTCCATTGGGGTATATTCTATGGGCATATTCGGATTTACATCTCACCGGAGGGAAGCACAAGCACCAGGTACCATCAGAGGTATATGTGACATTCTCACGTCTGCCCGGACACGAGGCGATTTAGGGATTGCAATCACTGCCAATGTATTTACCTACTCTCCGCGGGATCTGGACCTGATGAGATGGAACTTCTCTGAGAAGATTCGCGATTATAATTCTGATTACCGTAAAAGCCTTGAAGAGACGATCACGGCTTATCTGCACGGAACCTATCAGAAGATGAGGCTGATGCATCAGCAGGGATCTTTCCCACCGATGACAGATCCGGTGCCTGATGATGCCCCTGAGTACTGGGCGATGGTTGCCGATCACTGTACAACCGGGGATGATCAGGGGGATAGGCTTCGGTTTTTAAAATTCCTCCTGTCAGGATTTTGTATGCTTGTCCAGCGGATTCCCGGCCATCCGGTTGGGATGGTTTTTCCTGGCGGGGACAAGGTCGAGATGATTGATGGAGTCTTCTACTGCCCGGTCAGGACAAAGGCAAACGATGTTGATGCCGCCCTCTGTCCATTCTGTCCGGCCCTGCAGACACCTGATATCGGGTACCTCAAACCGCCGGTCAATGCAAGCAGACACCGGAAACAGGAGTTCATCAAGGACTGTTATGATCATCACCATTTCAACGGGTGATACCTAAAAAAAGGTACTCTGTTAATCTCAATCACTCTCAAGGAACTCCAATGGCTTTTTCAGGTTTTTAACCTCATCGAAATTCTGACCACAAATTGCTCCAAAATCATCGCACGTGGTCATTAGTGATTCTAATTGTTCTTTTGCCTCGCGGCTTTGATACATAGCAGGTGAGAATGAATCGATTTTGTCCCGAAGACCTACTTTTGATGGGTCATCTTTAATAAAGGACAAGGGAAGTTGTATCGATTCAGAGAGCTTTTTCATACTATTGAGGTATCCTATGTATTTTTTGAAGACCATCAGATCCTGATTTGATATATCACCGAAGAGATCTTTATTTGGGACTTTGCTGTCAAACGAGAGATCCTCGAGTACTTTCTCGGTGTATCTTTGTAGTTTCAGAGAATCCGTGGCCATCCTGGTATAATCTTTTACTGCAAAGTCATCTCTGATATCGCTATAGATTGGGGACATATTCATGATCCCGTCAAGGACATATTCTCCCATGACCAATGCTGTGCCTTTATCGAGTCCATTAACATTGACCCTGGGTGTCTGGCTCGGAACTTTGGTGACTTCAGGAATTTTTTCGATTGTTTGGCTAGGGGTAACCTCGATCTGCTGGGTGGTCTCTGATGCAGCCTGAGTACTTGGCTGTGATATTGTTGGAGATTCTGTAGGGAGTTGTTTTTTGGATGATGGTGTATCAGTACATCCGGTGAGGAGAACGAGAAGAATGAGTATCAAAAATGGGATCAGGGTACGGAGTCTCATACCATGATCTTACACCGCAGGTATTAATATTGTTGTGAAATAACCGTGAACGTTTTTTTCTCTTTGCCGCTGGTCTGGAAGAATTAGCTACCCATCCATCCCTGACAAAGCGATGGAGAAGTGTTACTCTGTTGATATGGCCTGGATATATCGGTAGTCATATTACCCGGGGAGATGATTAGACAGTATGAACCATGTAGCCCCTCTTATTCTGGTCGTACTGATCGCTGGACTCCTGATAACCCCGTTATCTGCGGATAGAAGTAAAGGACTCTTTTCTGGTGAGATCCTTGATGTTCAACTCGAAGAGTTTGTGGGCGATGTTCCTGATACACCTGTATATGTACAAGAGATTGAAGATGCGGTGAAAGCAGATCCTCAAGATATCGATTCCTGGATTAGTATTGGGAAGACTCAGCTCAGAGATGAGAACTGGGGTGAAGCTGAAGTAACCTTTCAAAGAGCATTAGGGATAAACTCATCATCCATTGATGCCTGGGAAGGCTATCTGCTCTCACTGGGTATGGGGGGAGATTTTGAGTCACTGCTCACAAAGGCGGATGAAGCGATCAAAAAGATTCCCTCATCACCAATCGGGTATTTTTACAAAGGATTCGGGCTTCATTCACTTGGCAGGTTTGAGGAAGCAGTTACCGTATATGATAAGGCGATACAGATAGATCCATCCTATGTTCTTGCCTGGAATAATAAGGGGTTTGCCCTGTATAATCTGAATTTGTCAAAGGAAGCTATTGCAGCCTATGATGAAGCGATCAGGCTTGATCCGACGTATGCCCGGGCATGGAATAACAAGGGGGTTGCTCTATACAATATGAGTAAGCTTACAGAAGCATTGGGAGCATATGATCAGGCTCTTGCCATTGATTCTGAATATGCACGGGTCTGGAGTAATAAGGGGGTAGTATTGGCAGATCTAGGCCGGTCTGAAGAAGCGGTCATGGCGTATGATACCTCCCTCTCCCTTAATCCGGATGATGCAGAAACATGGAATTTTAAAGGGCTTGCGCTGGACTCCCTGGGCAAGACTGAAGAAGCTGTCGTTGCATATGACAAAGCCCTGAGAATTGATCCCGGATTAACTGCTGCCTGGTATAACAAGGGTCTTTCCCTTAATGTTCTGGGTAAGTATGACCAAGCCCTCACCGCTCTTGAGAAATCATTGCAGAGTGATCCGGCTGATCCTGTTGCCTGGAATAATAAAGGGTTTGCGTTATACAAACTTGGCAGGAATGAAGAGGCCATTGTGGCATACGACCAGGCTATCCGGTATGATACAAGGTATGCCCGAGCATGGAATAACAAGGGGTTTGCGTTATACCTTCTGGGCAGGAACGATGAAGCAATTGTGGCATATGACCAGGCTTTGACTATTGATCCAACCTATGGTGTTGCATGGTACAACAAAGGGGCTGCTTTAGATACGTTGGGCAGACCTGAAGAGTCTATCAAAGCATATGATCGGGCACTCGCTATTGATCCAAATGATGCCGATGCATGGAATAATAAAGGGCTTGCTCTGAGTACTCTTGGCAGAAATGAAGAGGCAGTCACCGCATGTGACCGTGCTTTGGCGATTAATCCTGAATATGCTGCTGCGTGGAATAACAAGGGTCTGGCCCTGGATAATATGGGCCGGTCTGAAGAAGCCATCAGGATGTACGATCAGGCATTGCACCTGAATTCGGAATTAGCTAATACGTGGTATAACAAGGGGCTTGCATTAGATGCCCTGGGAAGGACATCAGAGGCTGCAAAAGCATATGACCAGGCATTCAGGCTTAACCCCGGGTTAGCTTCGCGGGGAAAATAACTCGGATCAGTTGATAAAATCCTTGGTAGGTGGGATGCACCAACCCAAATTTTCTTTGGTACTTTCTGGTCAACACCGGTCAATGGTACCCCCGACATATCGCTGAAGACCGGTCAAATCCCTATCTGGGTTACCTGTTCACATCATGTGAGCATGTACGAAAATCAGGGTTATAATTCCAGAACACGGTCTCATATGCTGGTTTTTAGGGATCCGGGAGTCAGAAAAATCCCTATTCATAAACCTTTGATATTTGATTCGCTAAAACAGTTTATTTTTGGCCCAATCTGCAATGACGATGTTGGTTGGATAGACTCCTCTAAGAAAAACAGGATACAAACATTAATGCTCCTTTAAAACTGATGTAATTTCATGAGCATTTCCTTAAACCATGTACTAATACCATTATTTTTGGTGGTTTTAATTGGTGGCACATCCTTTTGTTCGGCGGATATGGGGGCAACTTCGGCATCAATAGATCCTGAATCTGCCGAAAACTGGATTATTATGGGGAATTATGTATTTGATGAGGGCTATTATGATGATGCAGATGTATTATATTCATGGGCATTACGAGTAGATCCGGCTAATATTGAAGCCTGGTATCGCAAAGGAAATGCATTAGTTGAACTTGGTCGAACTGATGACGCACTCGAAGCATATGGTGTTGCACTAAAGATGGATCCCGAATATTCTGATGCAATTGTGGCTAAGGATAATCTGACCTCTAAACTGACCACCGGTGCGGGAGGAGTAAATGCTGATGCACCTGTGGCTAAGGATAATCTGACCTCCAAACTATCAACCGGTGCGGGTGGAGTAAATTAATTCCTGGATGGGCAGATAGATAGACAACAGAAGTGTCTTGTTTGGTCCTGACCATAAGAAGAATCTGAAGGCCATATGGCCAGGGAATAAACACCGTGATGATTTAGGTATCATGAACTATCTCCCTCTTCTTACCCTGGTGTTACTACTGATTTCTTCTGGGATATGCCCTGCTGCTGCAGCGAAAAGTAAAGGCCTGTTTTCTGGAGAGATCCTTGATGTTCAACTGGAGACCTTTGTGGGTGATACTCCTGATACTCCAGCGTATATCAGGGAGACTGAGGATGCTGTGAAAAGGGATCCTCAGGTTGCAGAATCATGGCTGGAGATTGGAAAAGCCCAACTTAAAAGCGGAAATTGGAGGGAGGCAGAACAAAGTTTTGGACGGGGATTGCAGATCGATTCATCTCAGGAACGCATCTGGACCGGGTATCTGATCGCCATCGCAAAGCAGGAAAAATATGACTCATTGCTTGCAAAAGCAGGAGAGGCACAACTCAAAATTCCAGGATCTACGATTGGCAATTTCTGGAGCGGGTATGCTCTTGAAAGCCTTGAACAGTATGATAAAGCCATTGAGGCATTTGACTTGGCCCTTTCGATCGATCCGGTTGATCCCGATCTTCTGAATAACAAGGCGGTTGCCCTGTACAATCTGGGAAATTTTAATGATGCGATCACGGTCTGGGAGCAGGTTATCAGTCTTGATCCTGTTTATCCAGATGCCTGGTATGGTACAGGTAGTGCCTTAGATGCTCTTGGAAAGTATGATGATGCCATCGCAGCATATGATCAGGCGATACGGATTGATGCTGGCTATATCCGTGCATGGGTGAATAAAGGAACGGCACTGAACAGCCTTGGCAGGCATGAAGAAGCCATCGGGGTATTTGATCAGGCTTTGCAGATTGATTCAACCTATGCCCTGGCGTGGTATAACAAAGGACTTTCTTACAATAACCTGGGGCAGTTTGAGCAGGCACTATCAGCAGATGATAATGCAATCAAGTATGATCCAACCTTTGCTCTGGCATGGAATAACAAAGGGTTTGCCTTGTATAGTCTGGGAAAGCATGAAGAGGCGCTATTGGCATACAATCAGGCCCTCCAGATCGATCCTGATCTTGCCCTGGGGTGGATGAATAAAGGGTTTGCATGTGGTGCTCTCGGTCGGTATGGTGAAGCGATTGAGGCCTTTGATCAGGTATTGCGGATAAACCCGGCAGATCCCAATGCATTGACAAACCGAAAGATTGCGGAGAACGCTCTCGATACATGATCACTGGATCCCTCTGATGGGATCTGATCTCCTCTTTCTGATTAAGGTACTTGGATGCTGATCCCGAAGGCTCGATTGACGGTCTGAAACCCGTATGATTGAATGGTGTGTTTCAGAAAATGTGTAGGGTGAAAAGTTACTTCAATAGGTTTTCGGCACAAAGGTATCTGTGTTAATTATATTTGCACTATTTCCTGTGGCTTTTATAATAAACAAGCCACACCCTTCTGCATGGGCAATTACATTCTCCTCAGTATGAATAAAAGCAACCGCTCCAAATATCGTCTTCTCCTTAAATTCAGGTATCCAGTCTTTAATTTGTTCAAGTTTTGATATGAAATGTTTTATTGCATCAGATTTAAGCGTTGTTTTGACTTCTACTACAACAATCTCTTCACCATTTGCTGCAATGATATCAAACTCATAATTAATCTCTTTTTTTCGTCCGGATATTCGTTGATACGTGCGATTGACCGGAATCTGTTTCCCGTTTAGCAATCGTACTAAATCACCTTCCACAAGTGATTCAACGAATTTTCCCCATAACGAATTAAATTGCCGCTCTCCCTTTGCGATCTCTCGTGATGTCTCTCTGATCTGAATCTGGGTCTCCTGAAATAAACGGTCTGTCTCCCTTTTCTGCTCGGCAAGTGCATTCTGTGTCTCCTGGAATTTTCGATCTGTCTCCTGAAACATCAGCCATACCTTTTCAAAGGTGAGGTGCTGAGTATCATCAGATGTGTGGTGGAGGTGAAGAAGGCTTCGTTGCCGGATTCATACCTATGCATATGGAAGAATATCCTGATACATCTTATGGATGAGTCAAATCCACCATCTCTCACCTAAAGTCGTTATCGGTAAAACTAGGTTTGTTCCCTGGAACGATCCCGGAAATCCTTCCGATTCAGGCACATATCCCAAGAAATTGGCCCCCCGTTTAACGCGTCGCTATTCCGGTTTTTTCAAAAAAACGTATTTACTATCAAGCATTGCTGGCGATGTGCAATAGCGTTGTGATATGGGTGCGCAATTTATGGTTAAAATTCGTAAATGGGCCGAAATATTCGGTATTTATAAATCTCCTTAATTTTGGGGATCTTGATGGTATGAAAGTCTTTAAATCAGGCTTAATTCTGAAAAATACTCTCAATGTAACTACTCGGTTTTCCCCCCCATTGTGAGGTATGGATACTCGGTGTGATGCTTGCAATATTAAATAGATTACAAGGATAACATCTTCTATCCATCAGGTTGTTTCATCATCAATTCATCTGCATCCCTCAGGGACAATCTCACGATCTGTATGTGATGAACGGGGAAAAAAGGGGGGAGTGTTTCGCTTAATTGGTTAAGATACCTACCAACATTATGAGGTTAGGTTCGCTGCTCCTGGACCAGACTCCAACTTTTCAAGAATTGTTTGTTTGGCCTCCTGATATAATTCGATATTATCTGGATTTTTCTCATACTCAATTGCCATGGCATATGCTTTTATAGCCTCTTCGTACTGTCCAAGCCCCTCCAGATACCACCCTTTCATCTGCCAGATGTACGAGCTCTCCGGGTTTAATGTGAGTGCATAGGTTATTGCTGCATCCTTCACCTGGGGATCATCTCCTCCTTTAATCCCCTCATCAATCCACCACATCAGCCTTTCAGCCATAGTACTGTTTGAAGCTTTTTTATAGGCTTCTTTCGCCTCAGTGGGTTTTTCCATCTTCTCAAGGGTTCGTGCTAACGCAAACCATGGATTGGATTCGAATATATAGGTTCCCGTTTCGATCGACTGGGTGAACGCTTCACTGGCCTCCGTATACCGACCTTCAGTGTACAGAATATCTCCCCAGGTTTCAAAATCTTCAGGGGAATCGTTAATATATGCATCTGCTGGTCCGTAAGAGCTGGCTCCACCCATGGCACTATAAAAACCTGCTGAATTTACTTGTTCTGCATACTGTGAATATAACTCAAATGCCTCATCATATCGGCCCAGGCTGAACAGGGCATCACCCTTGTAAGAGAGTGCATATCCAATATCATATTGATCTCCCCATGTTTTTGCGACAAATGCACTTTTATCATAGGTATCGAGCGCCTCATCAATATGACCCAGTTCTATCAGAGCATCAGCCCGGTACACCGGAATCAGATATTCGCGTGGATATTCTGATTGCACTGAATCTTCAGTGAGGTTCATCACCTCATTCCAGTCCTTCTGTTCTTTTGCTGCATCTAATGCATCATAGAGAGCCTCCCCTGATATTGGGGTGCCGTTCAGGGGTTCATCAGCGGTCTCATTGGCCCGAGGTGTGGCAGTGGGGATCTCCATTCCCAGTTCTTTAAGAGCTTTATTTCTGATTCTGGATGCGGAATTATATCCCAGATCTATTGCCTTATTGAGTGGTTCCAGAGCCTCCTCATACTTCTTAAGGTTATAGAGAGCAGATCCCTTCCCATACCAGCCGCCTCCAGACTCAGGAGCCATGAGAATTTCCTGCTCGTATACCTCAAGGGCCTCTTCATATCGGTCCAGACCTACAAGGGCATTTCCTTTCTCGTCCCATGCATAGGAAGCATTGGGACTTAGCTGAATTGCAATCTCAGCAGCTTCCAAGGCTTCGCCATATTTTTCAAGAACGTTCAAACTGAATGCTTTCGTATACCAGGTTCTTTGGAGTATTTCACTCTCCTCTTGAGGAGTAATATTGATGATTTTTTCTGCGGATTTGACTGCTTCGAAATATCGACCATCATCCACTGCTTGATACGAAAATATATCATAGATATCGATAATTTTTTCTGTTTCCTGGGTAGTGAGGGGATCTGCCTTTTTCAGAAGAGGTTCCATGATCGTTTCAATATCATCATATCCTCCCTTACTTCCGTATATATACTCTTCTAACGCTGACCTGACACTACTCCAGCGTTCTCCAAGATATTCCTGGTAATATGCAGCATCTCCTTGATCCTTATATGAAAAGTACCACTCCCAGAGGGGTACGGTGTCATGAAGATATGTGCCCGGGGTTTTCTTCACTAACTGGATGAGTAAATTTCCGACTTCAGCATTTGCATATCGGTTATCGGTAGGGAACTGCTTGGTCATCCGGTCAAGCACCGCAATGACCGCTTCAGATCCTGATATCTCTTTCTGGCTCATGGAGAGGTAGAAGTACGAGCATATCCTATCTGGATTCTGCTTCAGATCTTTCTCCATTGACTCAATTGCTTTTGCGTACTCTTTATTCAGGAACTGGATCGTACCTTGAACGTACCAGATCTCCTGGTTTTGAGGATCTAATTCAAGAACACGGTCAGTCAGAGCTTGTGCTTCTTCATTCTTCCCGCTATCAACCAGACCATTGGCTTTCAGGACCATAGCGTCGATATTGTCCTTCTCTAGTCTGAGCGCAGTGTCAGCAGATTGAATTGCATCTGACATATTGCCTGCATAATACTCGGCTCTTCCCTTGTTGATCCATATC
>DATMXW010000140.1:0-3013 GCA_035561295.1 Methanospirillum sp.
ATATTTCCAAAACCCCAACTAATATTTATACTCCCAAGCCTTATCACTACTTATGATAACCGGGGATACCAATTTTCATGTTACCAGTGAGAATTACCGGAAGTATGCAGACCGACAGATCATAGAAGCAACCGAATCAGGGAGGATCACACCAGATGACGCAGCCCTGATAACCGAATTCATATCTGAACTCAAAGCGACGGCTCAAATATCAGCAGGCCGGGCATACAAACTACAATATCTCATAGTTGGATGGCGGACTTTTCTTCCCCCCTTCAAAGAAGTAAATACCAAGGCGGCCCATGCGGGCATTGAAAAGATAAAAACGGCAAAGGGTGAAAATGGAAACCCACAATACAAAACGGTTACTCAGGGCGATTATATCAAAACCCTGAAGCGGTTTCTCACTTGGATGGAGGAGAATGATCATGCTCACCCTGATCTGAACCTGGCAAAACTGAAGAAGATTAAAAGTCCAGGGTATCGATCCCTGAAGACGGCCGAACAAATTCTTACCCCGGATGAGATTGTACGGCTGATATCTGCAACCGATAACACCCGTGATCGTTGTTTTGTGGCCCTTCTCTATGAATCAGCCTGCAGAATTGGTGAGTTAGGGGTGATGAAGTGGAACCAGGTGAAGTTTACTGACGTGAATGTTGTCCTGAATACAGCCGAGAAAACCGGAAAAGGCCGATTCATACCGATCTTCATGGCAGTTGAATACCTGAAGCGGTGGTATGATGATTATCCTGGGGGAACACCTGGACCGGATGATCATGTATTTGTGAACCTGAAGAGTAGAGACCCGTTAGTATATCGGACATATGCCTATATGCTGGAAAAGACGGCAAAGGCTGCAGGAATAGAGAAAGTATTCACTCCTCACACCCTCAGGCATTCTCGGATCACTCACCTAATAAAGTCCGGGTACTCAGAGAGCACGATCAAGAAAGTTGCATGGGGAAGCCTGTCTTCTAATATGCTAGCAAATTATGCACACCTCACCGATGATGATATTGAATCAGAATATTGTGAACGGTTAGGAATCCTAAAAGTAGACCGGAGCGCAGAAACGGCAACCCTTGAACCTAAACAATGCCCGGTATGTAAGACGTTATGCAGCCCGATGAGTAATTTTTGTAACAAGTGCGGAAAACCGTTAACAGTGGAAGCTTCTTCAGAAGTTGAAAATGATGAGAAGTTCATTGAACAGCAGTTTTCACCTGATGACATGGATATGCTCAGAAAACTCCTGGCAAAGATGAAGGGTGAAGAGTGAGAGATCCAAAAAAATATTTTTCAATGGGGCTGTACTCAGTATAAGTGGAACATCTGGAACAAGTGGAACACATTGATCCGGATCTATATGAAAAGTTGATGATTGTTAGAAGGAGGATGATGTACCATGCCTGTTACCATCACCGTGAGTGATACAATATATCAGGAGTTCTCATCACTTCGAAGGTGTGGAGATAAATCTGGTGAAGAAATAATTCAGGATCTTCTATACCATATGATTGATGATGACCGTTGAGCGAAGAGACGCTGAAATCAATCGAGGAAGGAATAAAGATTTCAGAGCCGGGCGATGTCGAACCCTGGAAGACGTAATGAAAGATATGGCGATTGATGAGTGAACCCCGTTACTATTCTGTGTAAACTTACCCCAAAAGCAGAACGGGATATGAAAAGATACCTTCAGAATTTCAGAAGTTACTTTTGGGAAAACTGTTAGAATGCATCGCCTTATTCTCTCAAATATGTAGCATATCCTTAACCACCTCTAATATTGCTTCGTAATCTGAATCAGATATTACCCCGATCTTTCTTTTGATGCAATCTCCGGATATCGACATGATTTGAAAGCACATAGCCACACTCTCATAAGGGAGATTGTTTTGTGCATCCGGAAAAATTAGGTGAGCATGAGGATGTGAAGCTAATTGGGTTTTGGTTGTAAACGGGATAACAATGGTCATCCCATATGATATCGCTAATATTACACCTGGTCGCTTTCCTGCTTGTTCATGCCCTTGTGGGTCTGGTCGTTCTATCTCCCATATTTCCTTTGGCTGCCAATTCATTCAGCCGACTCCAGGGAATGAAAAGCAATATGTTGCCATGGTGCAGTCTCTTCTCGTAAGATCTGCAGATCCTCAGGAGTTGGTGAATAGAGAAATTGATTCGCTTTTGAAATTGCTACTGCTATCTGACCGGGTGAATATTGAGATTTTAACTCTCTGGTTGCCTTTGTTGCGTCTATTGGCGAGTAGTGCAACGTATTTGTGAAATGTCCGTATGTTGATGAGATCTCTAATTGTGATGGTTTTTCAGGGTTGAATACTTCAGAGAACTTCTTGATTATATCACGTTCTATTTCGGTTAATTCAATATCTGTCTCTTCTGTCCTAAATTTTTCTCTCTCCAGGAAATAATCATTGGTCAACTCCGGAGAGTAAGGACCGTGAATATATATTGAAAATGGATACCCCATCGTTATTCCCCGAAGCTGGAGAAGACAGACGGTCTTTTGAATAATTAACCGGCTATCAAACTCATTGATGTCAGCAGGAATACCCAATTCTTTCAAAACTGCTATCACTTTATCAGATTTGGTCATTGCTCTTCCTCATGGCAGCGTGTGATCATCTGCAGCCACCCGCTCAATTTTTTCCATTCTTCAAGTCCGGCAGGCGTGATAGTATACATCTTGATCTCTTTTGATTCAAACCGGGTCATTTGTGACTGAATATATCCCATCTCTTCCAGAGCATCAAGATTTGAATATAAACTACCTTCATGAGCCTGCAATGCACCTTTTAACTGGCGGGCAGTTACCCCATCGGGTGAGACATCATTCAATGCCCATAGGATCATGATCCGGATGAGTGAAACCGTCTGACTATTTAGATCAGACGCAGCATGAATTATCTCTAAAAAGTCATCCTTTCTCATAAAATTCTACTCATTGAGTCACTCCATATTTCGAGTAAATATTAGAGTGCAATAT
>DATMXW010000141.1:0-32667 GCA_035561295.1 Methanospirillum sp.
CACTCTCCCGGGAACATACACCATAACTCTCACCGCCACAAACACCTGCGGGAGTGCGGGATCTGTGACGCATCAGGTAACCGCTACAAACCCAATCCTGATTGCAGCATTCACCTCAAATGTCACATCAGGTACCGGACCGCTTGACGTGCAGTTCACTGATCAGTCCACCGGGGGAACCATCAACGGATGGCAGTGGAACTTTGGAGACGGAACCGCGAACTCGACAGCACAAAACCCCAACCATCAGTTCACGAGCCCGGGAACTTATACCGTAACCCTCACGGTTACCAACCAGTATGGAACAACCACATCAACAACCAGGACCATTACCGTAACCTGCCAGCTCATCGCCGCAGCATTTGTCACCAATACCACCACCGGGCCGGCACCGCTCACCGTTGCTTTCACCGACCAGTCCACCGGAGGGACCATCAACGGATGGCAGTGGAACTTTGGAGATGGAACGGCAAACGAGACTGCACAAAACCCGGTGCATACATTCACTCTCCCGGGAACATTCACCATAACTCTCACCGCCACAAACACCTGCGGGAGTGCGGGATCTGTGACGCATCAGGTAACCGTTACAAACCCAATCCTGATTGCAGCATTCACCTCAAATGTCACATCAGGTACCGGACCACTTGACGTGCAGTTCACTGATCAGTCCACCGGGGGAACCATTACCTCATGGCAATGGAACTTTGGAGACGGAACAGCGAACTCGACAGCACAAAACCCCAACCATCAGTTCACGAGCCCGGGAACTTATACCGTAACCCTTACGGTTACCAATCAGTTTGGAACAACCGCATCAACAACCAGGACAATTACCGTAACCTGTCAGATAATTACCGCTGCATTTGTCACCAATACCACCACCGGGTCGGCACCGCTCACCGTTGCTTTCACCGACCAGTCCACCGGAGGGACCATCAACGGATGGCAGTGGAACTTTGGAGACGGAACGGCAAATGAGACTGCACAAAACCCGGTGCATACATTCACCCTACCGGGAGCATACACCATAACCCTCACTGCCACAAACACCTGCGGCAGCATTGGCTCTGTGACTCACCAGGTAACTGCCACAAACCCTATCCTGATAGCCGCATTCACTCCAAATGTAACATCAGGAACAGCACCACTTGACGTGCAGTTCACTGATCAGTCCATCGGGGGAACCATTACCTCATGGCAGTGGAACTTTAGTGATGGAACACCAAACTCGACAGTGCAGAACCCTGAACATCTTTTCATGAATCTTGGAACTTATACGGTAACCCTCACGGTTACCAATCAGTTTGGAACAACCGCATCAACAACCAGAACCATCACAGTTAGCTGCCCACAGGTCGTTGCAGCCTTCGCCCTTACACCGACCTCAGGAAGGGCTGATCTGAATGTCTCATTCACCGATCAGTCCACCGGGGGAACGATCAACTCATGGCTCTGGGACTTTGGTGATGGAACGTCCTCTTCCCAGAAAAATCCCTCAAATATTTTCAGTGACCCGGGTACCTTTACAGTTCGGCTTACTGCCAAAAACTCCTGCGGGAACTCGAACAGTACCACCAGAAATCTCACGGTTGGATGTCATCAGCTTACTGCCGATTTTAGTTATCTTGTTAACTCTATGAATCCCCTGAATATTACCTTTACAGATCTCTCTGATCCTACCGAGATCACCAGCAGGGTCTGGAACTTTGGGGATGGTACAACCTCAATGGTGCAAAACCCAACCCATGTATTTAGCGATGTTCAGAACTACAATGTCACCCTGACAGCCACCAATTCCTGTGGGGAAACAGCACAAAAAACCCGTCTTATCACATTCATCTGCTCAACCCTGATTCCATCATTCAACATTACCCCTACGATCGGATTTGCACCCCTGACCGTTACCCTGACTGATACCTCGACTCCACAGGCTAACATCACCTCATGGCAGTGGTTCTTCGGGGATGGAACATACTATTATACCGAGAGTGCTGCAAACCGAAATCCGCCACCTCACACGTACACAAAATCTGGATCTTATATTATAACCCTTATGATTCAGAATGAGTGCGGAGATCCGTATTCAGTCCGCGATCAGGTCACGGCAACCGGTCTGGTTCGGATCAGGGGTAATCTTTGGGATGATAGAAACCTCAATGGTGTCAAAGATCCAGGAGAACTCCCCCTTTCAGGATGGAACATCACTTTGCAGGAGCGGATCAGTGGTAACTGGGTAAACAGGACCAGCATGTTCACCAATGCGACCGGAGATTATCTCTTCACCCTGACCGATGTGACTTATAGTGCCTTCCGGATTGCTGAAACACTTAAGCCAAACTGGAAGGTTACCTACTCCTATGGATCTGGTGCAGATTCCACATCATCAACCCTGCTGGCATATAACGAACGGATATACCAAAATATTAACTTTGGCAATGTTGAATGGCATACCTCACGGATAACCATCCCGGCATATCTATTATACCGGGGACCGCCCAACACCTGGGCTACCCTGAATTACCCGAACAACTGGCCTTTTGATTATACAACATCATTTGACTCGGTGATCAGAAAACTCTGGCCAGGATCCGGAAACCAGCCAAAACCCTTTGCTCCAGATGTCAACTTCAGCGCCTGGGGGAACTCCAGTTTCACCATATCACCCGGGTTTTACAATCTGTACTATAAGAGCGGTGGGACCTCTGGTTATTACTGGCTGGCATGGTGGAACTACAATGGAGCCATAACCTATGGATATGATTACCCGGTTCCAGACAACACCACTATCACCTGGAACCAGTTGAACCTCCATTACCCGACAAACGCTACCCTCTTCTTCCAGATATACACTCCGCGGGAGGGAGAGACGATACCCTATTCAACATCATCCTATGTAGAAGCCCATTACGTCGGACCTAATGAAAACACCGGGGGCTGCTGGCTCAGAAATCCAGTTAATGTGAATATGCCATATAATACAGGTCTGGGGTACAATACAGTTACCTGGAACAATACCGCCTGGGAGGGGCAGAGCCTAACCCTGATGGTTAACGAAACCAGGCTGAATAATGCAGGGGTTGCCACCGCATACAAAAATGTGACCATCGGGTGGGAGCCAATCATTCCGGTTATCATCTCACCAGTGAACAATACCCTCATCCAGGGCACAACCACCATCACCGGGACGGTAACTGGAAAGAACCGGGATACCAACAATGCCATTCTGTACATTGACAACCAGAGTGTCGGGCAGATGACCTATAATGGAGGAACAAACACCTTCACCAGTTCATTCAATGCAGAACCCTATGCAGGAAAGAACATCAAAGCGGTTATCAGGGCGTACCCTCAGGCAGGAAAGGGATTCTATGTTGAATCAACCCCAATGTACTACCGGGTGAAGAGTATAAACCCCCTGGTTGCCGGTTTTACTGCTGATCCACCATCAGGCCCGGCACCCCTTGAAGTTGTTTTCACCGATACCTCAACCGGAGGCCCGGCATCCTGGCAATGGAACTTCGGGGATGGAACCACCAACATAACCACCAGGAATGCAACACATACGTTCCAGACTCAGGGGACATTCCCGGTTAAACTTACAGTGCGTAATATTGACAATTCCCAGGTCAGCTCTGTACTCAGGAACATCACCACTTCCGGAACGTGGCACCGGGTATCACTGCTCACCTCCAGAACCGGATATGTTACTGCCGGAGGATATGCCAGATGGATCGTCAATGAACTTGGATCTTTTGTTACCATCAACAATATCAGGTACAACCTGACAATGGGCGATACAGTCCAGATGACGTTCCAAAATCAGGAACTAAACCCAAGAATCCTCATCGTCGGTGAGATCGGTGCAATGAATGCGACCAACGCCCTTTTAACGGTTAATGGTGCAAATGTTGCACAGGGACCATGTACAGCAATTTCGATCCCTGATTTCATTAACTTCCACTCGACATTCAACCTGGTCGCAACCAGAAAAACTGCTTTCGGGTCATTCGTAACCTTTTTCTGGGATGGAGGAACGCCGGTTGATTTCACAAAAAGTCAGAATAAAACATTAAACCTGACGATATCAAACCTGATGCCTGATACATCGATTTATATGGATCTCAGGATGCCTGGAGATCAGATCTACTTTGAGGGAAGAGCATCACAGTATACATTATCATGATGAACCCTTAAAACCAAAGAGGCCAGATGTGTGGAGGGTATTACCGGAGTAATGCAATTGAATGTGGACAGCGGGTATTTTAGGGGGCGGGGATCCGGATTCCTCCTCTCGTGAGAGATAAGTTCAGGATACCCGATTTATGCAGAAGGCTTGTTCCAACTCATTCAGAGTGACGGCCGAAATCAGCAATCTCCAAATTGTGGAGCACTTGGCTCAGTTGGGTTTTTAATCCTGGAATTTCGTTTGATATGATATCCCAGACAATCACCCAGTTTACTGAGAAGTACCCGTGGATAATCCGATCTCGGACACCAACCATCTCTCGCCAGGGAATATCCGGATAATTCTCCTTAGTCTTAAGTGAAAGATTCCGTGCAGCTTCCCCAATAATTTCGAACGCCCGTGCCACCATATGCTGAAGATCCTCATCAGCATGAATATCATCAATACTCTTCTCAGCACATACTCGTTCAATATATGCGATCTCATGGAGCATATGTTTTAAAAATACCACATCGCGGTTTATATCCATATGACTTCACGTTCTACATAAGACCTTATTTGATGATCAAGTGCATGCTCAGATATCAGTTCGACTTTTTTTCCCATGAGTTGTTCAAGATATTCAATACAGGAGAAAAATATTCGAAATCTCTCCTTCCCCTCCTCGAATGCCACGAGGAGATCTATATCACTCTCTGCTCCCCCTTCATCCCGAGCATATGATCCAAATAACCCGATACGTACAACTCCAAAATCTTTTCTGATTACCGGAAGTGCAGCACGTAATCGATTGAGAACTTCTGATCGAGATAATTCTTCGGTCAAGGTATGCCAATCCCTATTTATACCATCATCATTTATCCTTAAAAATCCAGGGTTCAGATCCTAAATCAACGGTTATCAATTTGAATATGAGGCTGTTGCATTGACCAGTTTCTGGGATACCATGAGGGCAATTCACATTGTGACCATCACAATTACTCCATAAAATTGCTCTCATTGTGTTAACCAAAAACATTCGTGCAACAGCCTCAAAACCTAGAATATATTCGGAATAATTATCATCTTTCCCCGAATATAGTAGAGATATGGACACATCTGTCAGGATGGCTATTGAACGCCAGAATCCATGGTGGCAGAATAAAAGTTTTTTCCCTACTGGAATTCCCAGATTATCGCAATATCCGGATATTGAGCTCTATCTTCCTCTTCGTGAGCAGTACCTACCGGTCATCAGGATCTGATAGCATGAAGATGAGAATTATCCAAGGGTACTCAGAGAAACCAAATTTCGCAGAGAGATTACAGACCAGAACCAATACTTCTCTTCTGGAGACCCCGTTCTTCGATACCCTCACCGACGAACAGGCGTACATCATATTACGCCAGATAATGCGGGAAAACCCCCTTATCGCTGCCAGGGCTGAGGTATTATCCCGGGAGATAGTCGAGTATGTCGATTATAAATCCGTGGCAGAAGGGGTCTACACGGATCTTGACACCCTTGATGTCAGGGATCTCTGGAGTGGTACAAATACCTGCAGTGGGGATACAGATATCGCAGAACGTACCGGGGAGATGATCGAAGAGGCACTTGACTCATGGCAGGAGGAACTCAGCCGGTATATCAGAAGGGGCATGGTTGAACAGGCACTGGAGTTTTGCTTTGGCATCCTCCTCGGGATCTGGCGATTCGAAAAAGAGAGTACATCAGAGTTTAAAGACCAGGCTATTAACGTACCGAGGGATTATTTTGAGGTTATCAGAGAGGAATGGGCACAGAAGCAGACTGATCCTGAACTGGTAACCCGCCTGGCAGAGAACCTCAGAACTGAAGGGGTTGAATGGTGAAAACAGATGTTACAACAGAAGAATCCATACCCGGTCATTCGTACCTCATCAATAATACGATAGTTCTAAATGTATCAGACACGTGAATCAGGGTCAGACAATAGTACGGCGAGAACCCAGACATTTTGCACAAAAGAAGAAGGCACTTGTTCAGGAATGGTCTCTCATACCGGGAGTTTGGATGTTCACAGCAAAGGTATGATATCAGATCACCTCCAGTATTGTCCATATGCGATCACTCCTATTCCTATTGTCGATCCTCATAATGCTCCTGCTTATTCCGCCTCTTGTCGCTGAAGATGCACAAACCTGGTACGAAACCGGTGTTAAGTTCCTGGATCAGAAGAACTATCTCGCTGCCGTTGATGCATTCAAAAACTCGACCGCCCTTGAGCCAAACAACACCTGGGCATGGCTTAACCTAGGAAAAGCATATCAGGGAATGAACTGGAAGACAGCCTCATATCCGGCATTTAAGAACGCATCACTCACAGATCCAATGAATACCTGGGCATGGATCTTCCTTGGAAACTTAAGACAGGAGCGCAGTCAGATCCCTGAAGCGATACAGATGTACCTGAACGCTACACGCTCTGATCCTACAAACAGCTGGGCACAATACCATCTGGGGACTGCATACCAGGCGCAGGCCAGATGGAATGAGGCAGAAGGGTCATTCCTCAATGCAACCAGTCTTGACCCGAAGAACCAATGGGGATGGTACAACCTGGCTGTTGTATACAAAGAAGAGGGAAACACAACAGGGTTTGATACAGCACTGCACATGGCAACAGCGATAGATCCTGACCTTCCCCGAAAAGTGAAACTTAATACTGCATGAAACGGACATCCTGTCTTTTTTGCACCTGCCCTGATGTAACATAATGA
The DNA here is from genome assembly GCA_035561295.1 of Methanospirillum sp. Lineage (GTDB taxonomy): Archaea > Halobacteriota > Methanomicrobia > Methanomicrobiales > Methanospirillaceae > Methanospirillum. Next base: position 6,929 of record DATMXW010000141.1, read on the forward strand.
TCAGACCTGCGATCCAGTCAGGCATTTGAAACTCATATGCCACCATTAATATAATATCTCGAATAAAGGGATTATACAGATATCTGCCTGTTTGTGCGCTATACCCGGGAAGAGAATCGGAAGATCTCTATGAAAGAAGAAGACGATATGCTCGAACTCCTTGACGAGGAGGATCTTGGATCCACTTCTCCAGTCACTGACAAGTTTGAGTTAACAGAAGATGAAGCACCGGAATCAGACGATTCAGAAGAACCAGAACTAACTGATGAACTGGCACCGGAGCCAGAGAAGCCTGAGAAAGAGGGCATCGAGATAGACGTCAGATATATCATCATCGGGGTTGCTGCAATAGCTGCGATCATCCTTGCCATTGTATTTGTGGTTCTCCCCATGATCGGGGGAGGGGATAAAGCACCTGAAGTGGTAATCACCCCGAGCACCGTTGATGAAGAGGTCTTCCTTTTCCACTCCAGTGGCGATCCACTCAAACAGGAGCACCTCTCGGTCCTTATTGATGGAAACCCTGTACCTGCTGATAAATTGATGCTTATGGGTGGCGGCACCTGGCCTTGGAGTCAGGGAACCACACTCAGAATTGATACAACGGGATATGCAAAACCCGCGACAATCAATGTATTGTATATACCCGTTGCAACTGAGTATCCGATAGTGACTGTTCCGATCGAGCCGGTGGCAACTTCGACACCGACACCCGCTCCAGCCTTCACTCCGGCACCAACAAATCAGACACAACCAGGAACTCCTGGCCCGGGTGTGATCACCCCTGCGCCATCTCAGGCACCTGGTCAGACCGCACCGCCGATGGCACCAACAGCCCAGGGGCAGACCATTCTTGACGCATCCCCGACCTCAGGGCAGGCACCACTTTCAGTCAGGTTCACGGATCAGACCGTCGGATGCCTGAAAAGCCGAACCTGGAACTTTGATGACGGGATGACCTCAAACAAGAAAGCGCCGCTTCATATATACCCATTTCCGGGAACATACAATGTTTCTCTGGCAAACAACTTCTGCGACCCTGAGGATAATCCTGATGTGATACCCACAAAGACCATCACTGTCAGCCAGAGTTCCCGAAAGGACACACTTTCACAGGGTACTGGCCTTGCGACCATCCTGGCTGGTGGAAAATTTTTCTTCACCGTGAAAGGTCCGGGCAAGACCATCAGAATATCAGGCCAGGATCGGTACCTGAACCAGGGGGACCTGATTGAGTTAGATCTCGGCAGTGGTGGTAAAGGTGGCATTTCAGTCATCTCAAATGCATTCATCGAATGCAACTTTGAAAACGTCACCATGACGATAAACGGGAAAGAGAGCATCAACGGCTGGATAACCAATCTGAACATCAACCAATACGAGCAGTTTGAAACTGCAGACCTTCAGATGAAGATCAAAGTAGGAAGAGATGGCGCAAAAGGGCTGGTAAATGCTCAACCAGCGATATCTGCGTTGCCAGGCCAGGAGATCATCTTCAATGATATCGGGGTGGACTCATCAGGGAAGCTCCTCTTTAGCGTACAAGACTCAGCAGGGTTTTCATTCAGGGGCGGAGTTGGATCCTATGAGGTTACTACCCCTCCCCCACTCTGAATCCTATGCATCTCCTCAAATAGAAGCAGATACAACGATACATTGGTTTTTCCGGTCAGGGTCTGATGGGGCAGATGTGACCGGATAATATGGATGGGTGGTTTATGAAGCGATACGATCAGGCAATGTCACAGATACAAACGATCATGGGTCTTTCCATAGTCATGATCATCCTTTTTCTCCTTGGGATCGTCCTTGTTATCTGGAATCCAATCCCTGAACTGATCCCGAAAGCTACGCTTTCCATAGAAGCACAGGGGGATCAGATTATTATGCATCATCTGGGTGGTGATGCCCTCTCATCAGACCGTATCATCGTCAGAGTGAATGGAGATATTGTCAACAACCAGAATCTGAACTTTATGAACGGGGCATGGCCGTGGTCAGACGGGGAGAACGTTCAGTTCTTTTACCCTGCTCCCGAATCACCGCGGGTTGTTGAGGTCTCTTACATGACCAATAAAGGTGAGAGTATCCTGCTTGACAAGGCCAGGATGGAGCCACCACCAAAGGTCTCAGCCACTCCGATGCCGGTAACAGTTGTGCTGACAACAACGCCGACACCAACGCCGATTGTGATTCCGGTTGAGATGAGGGATCTCGATCCCACCATCCCTCCGATAGCAGACTATACTGCTGACCCGCTTGTGGGGGATCCCCCGCTGACGGTAAGTTTCCGTGACTTAAGTAAAGGAAAGATCAACTCCTGGCTCTGGAGTTTTGGAGACGGAACAACCTCAACGCTACAGAGCCCGGTCCATACCTACTTCGTACCCGGATCCTACACCGTCAGTCTCCTCGTTACCAATGTATATGGTTCAAACCGGAGGACATATGAAGGGTTCATCACGATAGGCTCGCCACCTGTGGCGAATTATCTCGCTGAACCGATAGAAGGACAATCACCTCTTACCGTCCAGTTCACTGATCTCTCAACTGGTAGCCCGACCCAGTACGAGTGGTCATTCAGTGACGGTGCAAGTTCCACTGACAAGGATCCGGTTCATATCTTCCAGCATGGAGGTAACTACTCAGTCATTCTCACTGTCACCAACTCATATGGAATAAACAAATACTCCAGTGAGAAGCCCATCAGGGTCACATCACCATCTAACCGTTCAGTATACCTGACAAACAGCGTAGGAGGACATCTGGAGCCAGACGGGTATATCAGGTTCAGAGTCACCAGCCCGGTCAGCTCGATGAAAATATCAGGCAAGATCGTGAATTTTGTTCCCGGCGATATCGTGCAACTCATCTTTGGATCTGAATCAGGAGATGGGACAATCTCATCTGACAAGAACCAATTTGTGGCATTCAACTTCAATGATATCACACTCATCAATAATGAGGAGGTGATAGCCCGCGGACCAGTCAATGATCTGAAGATAGGCAGCTTTGACAGCTTTTCTTCAACGTTAAACCTGACCATCCCGGCCGGAGACCTCTACGATAAACTCTACATCGATCAGGAAGAATACAAATATGTCAAGACTCCAAAGATGAGACTTATCGGAATCGGACCCTACGATGGTAAGTTCTTCTACCAGAAATCAAGCAGGGCGATGAACTTCCAGGGTGGCATCACAGAACTCCAGCCATATTAATATTCGCAGCAGCCTAAGCCCCACAACCCCCCCTTTTTTCTCAGGCACCAGCAGAGATCAACCTTTCATTCAAGAAGAACGGATACATAAGCAGGAGAGACCTTATGCACCATTCCTTTCGATCTATTCTGATCATCCAGAATATACTCTTCCTGCTATCAGCCATCATTCTGGTACCAGGAGTAACTGCTACAGCACCACAGGATCATGACGGAACTATCCTATACACTACAAATTTTAGCGACGCTACCGGCTGGACATCCAATAGTAATGATCGGTACTTTCATGAAAACGCAACCGGCAGGTACCATTACCTAATCGAGGGTGGAACCGGTAGTTATGCTTCAGTCCCTCTCCCCTCACGGGTTAGCGGACCTTTCTCACTTGAATTTGATGTAACCCCGATAAATACCGATGAAGGGGCAACCTTCAGATTTGGAATAGGGAAAGATTCAAAGGACAGTCAAAAAGGGCCTCTGGTAATGGCCGAAATGGCGAACAAGAAGAGTGGGAGGTTATTTTACCTCACTACTGTCTCAAAAGAGAATGCTCTGAACACCATAGGATCGATTCCCGGCAATGTATATCCGGGTCCGACGGTCAGATATGAGGATGGAACCTCATACCATATCAGGCTCACGTACTATGATACAGACAAAAGAGCCAGTATCACTATCAATGAGGTGGGATCCTCTGACGTTATCTTCAGTACCTTCACCCAGGTGGCTGGCAGGATGGAGGATCTGACAACCCTCTTCCTCACCGCCCTGGGTGATGGAGTTCCTGGTCCAAAGGCTGAAGGATATATTGATAACATCATCCTCACCCTTCCAGAGTCACAGGCAGCAGTAAATCCCACGGTGACTGTAACTCAGGAGATAATTGAAGTAATCCCTACCCTTGCCGGGAGCAGCCTCGAGAATATTACCCCTCCCTCAATAGCCCTTCCGGACAAAGTACCATCCCGCACATTAATTCCTCCGCCGCCAACCAGCACCCCCACTCCAAAATCAGGATCACTTCCAATCCTGACCATTCCTGCCATTTTTTGTGCACTCATGATCCTTGGGAGACAGAGATGACCGGTGAACACGTAATCGAAGCTATTGGAAGAACCCGGGTTGTTATCAGAGACGGGGTTGTTATTGAGATAGGAGAGCCAGTCATCGCTGATTGTCCACTTGCGCGTAGGTTTGCCTGTCCTGTAAATGAGATAACACCGGATGCTGTAAAAAAGAATATCGAGAACAGGATCGCTACATTTGGGATGTGCACCCCGGACCGGCAGCTCTCATCAGGAGATGACTTTGTCGGATTTGGCGCATCAGAACTAACCAGCACTGGTCTGGCCTGTGGACTTATTGATGCTGCGGTCCTCGCCTGCGATGGAGCAGGTACAGTGGTAGTAACAACCCCGGAAATGGCTCAGGGGATCGGTGGACGGATGTCAGGGTTGGTCAGAACAAGCCCCATCCCGAAGGTTATTGAACGAATTGAAGCCGATGGCGGAATTGTCCCGGATCCAAAGACCGCGGCGATGAATCCTTTTCATGGGGTCACTGCTGCCCGTGAAGCCGGATTCAAAAAGCTGCTGGTAACCATAGCCGGAGCTGATGATGCTGAGGTGATACGGGCAACTGACCCTGAGGCTACCATCATCGCCGTCCATACCACAGGATTATCACATGATGAGGTGGTCAGGATCGCAGCAGTAGCAGACATTGTCACCAGTTGCGCATCTAAAGAGGTCAGAGAGGTCTGCGGCCCCCGAGCCCTGATGCAGGCTGGAACAACAGTTCCGGTATTTGTTCTTACCACACGGGGAAAGGCACTCCTCATCGCCCGCCTCACCGCTATCAACCACCCGCTCCTCATCAACCACGCAAAATTGCCGAGTATGGGTGAGAAGACGCCTTACCCCCTTGTATAACAGAAAATCCGGATTTACGGGATTTGATCCATCTTTTTTCTGACCTCTTCTTCAGCCTCAATTAACTCTTTCTTCCTCTTCTTCACATGAAAGAGGCGACTGAGATCTTCACGTTCGATCTCATCACGGGCCTGTGAGATCGAGAGAACTGCATCATCAAGAGCCGGGATCACCATATGCTCAAGTGCCTTCACACGGCGGTTTATCCGTTCAATCTCCATGAGAATATGTTTGAGAGTTGCTTCACTTCCTATATAGGCAATGATAGCCGCCAGAAGATCCTCATATGCATCGGCGAGATCATCGATCACCAGGGTCGTCCCTAAAAGCCCATACCCCCGTTCAGTCAGATCAGTCTGCACATCTGTTCCGGTGATCACCGGCACCATCACCCCGAATACATTCTTTACTGAGAGGGAGATCTCTGGTTTGACCTCCACAGAGTAGGCAGCAACCCTCACTCCAACTGTCCCCTCAATCATATAGGCCGGTACAATAAGGTGCCTGACCCGGTTGTACCGCTCAATGAGCAGATCATATTCCTTCTTTACTTCAGGGGCAAGACGGGTTACCTCCAGGATCAGGCCATCCAGTTTCATGCTAAGGATACGGTGCGCTTTGGTCGCCATCCTCTGCTTAATTCTGACCTGAAAGAGCCCCGCCCGGGTTGCTTTTACATCCAGATGATAGGGCATACCTCTTCCCGCCTATAAAACCATATAACGTCCAATATGTTCAGCATCAAGCCCGAACTGTTTTCCCCTGGCTATAGCACGCAGATTCATCACCTCATACCGTTTATGCTCAAGATACGACAAGATCGGAAGAACTGAAAAAGGATGACGCCTGGATATCTGATCAAGCCGGTGAAGCCGCATCCGACTCACTGCCATCACGATAGAGAAGAGTGGTGTTTTGCGTGCAGCCCATCGTTTCCAGATCAGATCCGCTGCATCCATCTCACAAACAGAGGAATCACAGCGAATCTCCCGGAGTGCCTGTGTCATAGTCTGAAGAATCTTCGCCTCCTGCATCTCATTGATGAACTGCTGGCGATCCTCAATACCATATACCCGTTGAAAAAACTGAGGAGTCAGGTTTCCTCCGGGAACCATAAACCGAACAATAGTATCTACCCTGCTCCCTGCACGAAGCCTGAAGAGATTTCGGATATTGATAATATCTATCTCAAACCGCAGGTATGGCAGAATTGCATCGCCCCCCCTGATACCAGAATGTGCATCCCGATACAGATTCGTATAAAACGAGATATACAATGCATTCTCAACCTCGGCAAAAAGACCTTTCCGATAGCCACTCCCACAGAATTCTGAGAGGACCGGGAAGAACTCCCAGCCCTCAAGAGCATGTACTACTTCAACCGGTGTTTTGAGTGAGAGGAGTTGCTCCAGGCGATATGGAGAGATCCCACCTGCAGGAATGAATACTGCACGAATTTGATCTGCCGGAATCTCAAACTGACGGCTCCGAAGAACCAGCATCACATTCCAGATATCCCACCTGGCAAGATAGCGTTCTGCAAGTTCATGGAGAGAACCAGGTGCTATCCCGATCACGCTCCGATATGTCTCTGCCAGATTTCGCGTAAGAGCAGCCTCTATCAGCGCGATTCCGGAGAGGCTTCCGGCTAGCTCATTTACTTCGTCCTGATATTCTGTCTCTCCTATGAACCGGACGATCTGATTCAGATCCATATTCAGGAGCCGCATATACTGATCATGATGGATCAGACGTGTTTTTCGAACTGTTAGCCGGGTGCAGATATATATATAAGCCGTCGGCGTTACCGGGAAGTGATGCAGTCTCCTCCTCCTCTTAGTACTACAGATCAGCCGTGAACCTTATAGAATAACTGGAACAGAGGATGTAGACAGGATGTCAGATTGTGATGATGACCGTGACGCAGCATAGATCACAATACTCATCATGGTTCAGATCAGAATGAGACAGACATACGTATGATCCACCCAGTCTGCTGTTCATATATTACTCACCGCGGATATCATCGATCTGAAAACGAAGATAGCATTCTTGTGAGCAGGACCGTCATCGCAGGGGGTACCATGGAGAGTCCCCGGCAGATGCCTATCAGTACCCTGCCGGCCCTATTTTGTGTTGCAGACGGTATAGGGGGTGCGGCATACGGAGAAGTGGCTAGTCGAACCGTGATGGAGATTTTTGCAGGCCGTAGGGTCCCACAGACCCCTGAAGAGATCATCCGGATGATCATTGACGCAAAAGAAGTGCTTGACGATATGGCTCTAAAAGATCCCACACTCACCGGGTTTGGAACCACCATCGCAGGACTGGTACTTTTTCAGGATCATGCCCTGGTCTTTAACTGTGGTGATTCACGGGTATACCAGATAGATTCCAGTCGCATCACGCGTATATCGCATGACCATTCGTATGTGCAGGAGCTCTGTGACCAGGGCATAATCACCCATGATCAGGTATACTACCATCCTGAACGAAACATCATCACATCCTCAATATCAGGAGACCTCAGGCCTCCTCGTGGAATATCAGTCTTCAGAACAGACCGAACTGATACTGACCGGTTTTTACTCTGTACTGATGGGGTATGGGAGGTGGTCAGAGATGAGGAGCTCGCTCTGCTCTGCCGGGAGACAGGCACCAGTGTTTCCATCGGAGCAGTACTCAAAGCATGTCTTGAGGGAGGTGGACCGGATAATATCAGCGGTATCCTTCTCGGAAACGATACCGGGTGAACCGGGATCTCTACTTTTTTCCCAGATAGAATCCCCAACCCAATAAAATGTCGGTTTGTCGTTACACACCCCTCATATCATCATAGGGCCTATTTTTACTCACATGTCTGCGGGTACAACCCTGATCCATACTATTCCGGGAGCATATTATGACTCATGTTTAGAACGATTCAAATCCTCAATACAGAAAAAACCATTTCATTGCTGGCTGATCCTCCCGACCCATCGCCTGATCAGAACAGTACGGGATGATCTGATCGCCTCCAATACCCCGTTCATCCCGGATCATATATGCACCCTGGATCAGTTCTGCGAGTATCTCATTTCCCGGTACGGGGAATCGGTCAGATATGTAAAAACCCAGGCTGCCAGGGTCATCCTCTCTGATGTCATCAATGAGAACGAGAAAGATCTCTCCTTATTCTTCTCCCAAAGAACACCTTCCCCAAGAACACTCCAGGAACTGCAAACCCTCATCTCGGTCATCACCCGTCGGGAAATTGCATATCCTGATTGTCTTGGTGACCTGCAAAGTCTGAAGAGTACACAGATACACCGAATCGTATCAGCATATAAAAACAGACTCAGGAAAAGGAACCTGGTTGACGGAGATACCCTGTTGGAATGGACCATCACCTTCCTACAGGAGTGTCCACCAGACCAGTGTACAGGCATCCTGAAGGAAGTGTATTGTTACGGTCATTTTGAACCACTGCCCCTTGAAAAACGGGTGATAACTACACTCCTCGGGAAAAGTGAGCAGGGCTCATATGTCATCCCAACCGGCTCAGATACTCGCATCTTTTCAGATTCTGGCAGATGGATTCCGGCCACTGCTGAAGAAGTCTATTCGGGAACTGAAACTGAGCAAAATCGGACTGGCATCTTCTCTTCGGATTATGAATCGGAATCACCCGATCATCTCAGCGGAATCGCTCTCACCGCCTGCTCTGATCCAGTAACAGAGATGCGCCGGATTGCTGAAGAGATCATCTCCCTCCATGCGAATCATATCCCTTATCATGATATGGTTGTCGCATTTCCGGATATCCGTTCTGCCCTTACATATGCCCGTGAGATATTCCCGGATTATGCAATCCCGTATCACTCATCCTCGTCTTCCCTCCTTCTCCAGTCACCTCTGATAACCTTCTTCATGCAGATCTTTGAACTGGTTGAGAAGGGAATGCGGTATGAAGACCTGATCCAGGTAGTGCATAGTCCATACCTGCAGTTTTGGTGGATCAGTACAGAGACCGATGGCACCGGGGATCCTGCTTCTGGATCAGAGGATGTGAGAGGAGGAGAAGAATGCAAAAAAAATCACCTCTTATACAAGAACCTTGAGATCATCGGCAGGACATATGGAATCAGTACCGGGTATGTCGATTGGGAGAGCCAGACAGAACGGATTGTCGGCCTGATCACCGGCACAGACTGGATACCTGATATGATACCCGGAGATCAGGGAGCTGCCAGACAGAGCCGGGGATATGAACCTGAACCACCGTTACCGGTCAAAGATATATTATCCACGCTTGAAGGCGTCAGGCAACTCAACAAGGTGTTTGCAGGTCTTGCCGGGAAGAGAGTGATCAAAGAACATATACGGGTTTACAAAGATGTTCTTGCCGCTATCGGAGCACCGGTACCTGATCCAAAACCCCTTACAAAATCAGGTAACCGTATATTATCCCCTGGAGAAATCAGGGCGATCTCCAGATTCTCTGCAGTCCTTGATGAGATGCAGATCCTTGCACGGTCAGGAACGATCACCGATGCGGATCCCGATACCAGGGTCTCCTTCCCGAAATTTCTCACCGTACTCCGTCTCCTGATTCAGGATATCTCAGAGGAGCCTGATCCTGACGAGAGCGGAGTCCTCCTCACGGGAATCAGGGAACTTGCCCACCAGCACTATCCCTACCTCTTCCTTGCATCATTGAACGAAGGCCTGATCCCACGACTCTCAACCAGGCTACCATTCACGAATGGATCTGAAAACAGCAGAATGGAAACGCGGAGTCTGGGGGATATCCTGCGTGAAGAACGCTACCATTTCATAGCTGCACTCCTTGCCGGGAGTGAGAAGGTCTATTTGAGTTATCATCAGCATCGTGATGAACGAACTACCCTCTCCTCTCCATTCCTGGACCCCCTCAAGAAGCGGTATACCCTACCAGACTGGAATTCGGAAGGTGAAAAACCTAATGATAGTTCCTACACGCATAGCCATCCAAAACCCATGATCCCTGAACCTGGACAGTGTTCTCTCTCCCAGGCATCCAGAAGAGCGGGTGAGTTCATCAGAGAGGGGAGATGGGATGAGGCGCTTGCCTTTCTGGGAGCAGATCAGAATCTCGCCTCAGTGCTTCAGCGGATCACGATAGAACGGAATTACAGGTTCAGGCTCTACCGTTCAGCATATGATGGGTTAATCGGGGGTGCACCGGACGTAAGAGAGCGGATTTGTACTCGGTTTGGGCCGAAATACCGCTGGTCTGCCAGTATGCTGGAGACGTATGCCAGGTGCCCGTTCAGATTCTATCTTGAGCGGGTAGTCAGAATTAAACCGCTTGCTGACCAGGCATCAGATCTATCTCCGATCGCCAAAGGGAATTTGATCCATACCATATTATGCAGATTTACCAGGGAGATGAGCGATGCCGGGGGATTTCCCATCAGGGAGTCTGCGCTGCAGGATGCCGTCTCTGTGATAACCACCATTGCTGAAGATGAGTTCGAGAAGGTCCCCTACAAAACCCCGCTGTGGCATGCGAAAAAGAGACAGCTTCTTGGGGGCAGTGATATCGGGACCGGGATATTTGAAAGATTTGTTACCGCAGAGAGGGAACGACTCTCACCTGATGAAAAGGGAAGAAATCCGGAGATTTTTACCCCACGGTTCTTTGAATACTCATTCGGGGCAGTCCCTGGCCCTGATGATGATCCGATGTCATCTCATGACCCCGTGGATCTTGCAGAGATAGCCCGGGATATCAGGAATAACATCGCAGAAGATACCGGCGCAGGAGACCTATCTGCACAAGAAACAGATCTACCCTGCTCTGGGCCGGTCCTGCTTTCAGGAAAGATCGATCGGATCGATATCACCAACGGAGGCATGTTTGGAGTGGTAGACTATAAGACCGGGATGAAGATTCCTTCAACGACCGAAATATCACAGATAAAATCCCTCCAGTTGCCACTCTATATTCACGCATTTGCTAAGATCACCGGGCATACCGGAGTTTATGGATCCTACTATCATATTCAGCGGACCATCAGCCATTCAATCAGCCTCTATGATCCGGACTATAAAGAAACCCTGCCGCAGGGAAAGATGCCCCGGTCCGTGCCTGACTGGAAAGGGATCATGCATCAGTCGGTCTTTGATGCCTGCACCCACGTATCCCGAATTCATGAGGGAGTCTTTCCGATACAATCATGCACCAGTTGTAGCACTGACTGGTTCTGCCCCTATGGATCAATCTGCAGGTTCCAATCAGATCGAGGTTCCGGGCTCTGTGAGTGGATGGAATATACCCATCCTGCTGAAGATACCGGGGGAGAACAATCAGAGATCGGAGGCGCAGGAGGTGCATTATGACCACTGCTGTGACAACAGGTGCCACGTCTCGACAGCGTGAGGCGATTGATCAGCATGACCTGAGTATGGTCGTCACCGCCGGAGCCGGAACCGGAAAGACATATGTCCTCGTCGAGAAGTATCTGAGTCTTATCGAGAATCAGGGGCTGCGACCCCGTGAGATCCTTGCGATGACCTTCACCGACAAGGCAGCCGCCGAGATGAAGGAGCGGGTTAGAGAGACAATTGGGAGAAGGATACTCAGTGAACCAGATAATCTGATATGGAAACAGGCAGCTGAAGAGGTTATAATCGCCCCGATAATGACATTCCACTCATTCTGTGCCCAGATACTTCGTGAGTTTGCGATTGAAGCCGGGCTGGATCCCGGGTTTAGTATCATCGATGAGGGGCAGGCAGTCTCTATCAGGAAGGATGCCTTTGAACAACTTCTGAAAAAGCCATCTCCCGGATCGTATGATGCCCTGGTGAGAACACTTGCACAGATAGAGAAGTTTAGACTCAATGAGATCCTTTCTGTGATAACAGAGCGATCCGACTGGTATACTCGGTTTTTTGAACAGTTCATTGAGAATCCGGATCGCTATGTGGAGATTTGGCAGGATTTTCTTGAGTCGGTGAGAAAACCTGCAGTAACCAGGTTCTTCGCTGACACAATCAGTACTCAAGCCATTGCAGATCTAATCAGATATTACAGGCGATATGAGGGTGCTAAAGATACCGGGGTGGCGTATCTTGAGCAAGTGAGCCATTACCTCTCTGATCTCACTCCCGATGTTTCCCCTGAACGATTGTCCCGGGCTGCCAAAGGATTTCTCTCGGTCAGACCCAGAGGCAGGATCGGAGCCCAGAAGACCTGGGAGAAGGAGGATCTGGAGCGGTTTAGAATCGCCAAGGCCGAACTGACATCACGGCTTGAGAATGCCAGCCAGTCCTTTAATCTTCTGATGGATCCCGGTTCTGCCTATACCAGGGCAACTCTGACCTTTTTCTCAGATCTTGCCATCATTTCAGGTGAGTATTTCTCTACGATAAGAGAATTAAAGAGACAGGCATCAGGGATAGACTTTGGCGACATCATCTCCCTAACCAAACAGTTCCTCCATGAGAACCCGGATCTGGTCGCCCAACATATCAGGCCAAGAATTCGCAATATTCTGGTCGATGAATTTCAGGATACAGATCCTGCCCAGTTTGATATCATCACTGCTATCATTGGTGATATCAGTCCGGGCATGAACAGCCTATTCATTGTCGGAGATCCCAAGCAGTCCATCTACCTCTTCAGGGATGCTGATGTGACCAGATTTAAAGAGGCACAGCGAAAGATTCTTTCAGATTGTAACGGGCGCTTGATCAATCTTGATATGAGTTTCAGGAGTTCTCGTGAAGTTATTGGAATCGTGAATCATCTCTTTGGAACGATCTTTGCATCAACTGAAAAGCCATGGGAGTTTGGGTATGAACCGATCCATACCTCAACCGAGCGACTGAAATGTCAGGGTTCTGTGCAGGTTCTTCTCCCGATGAAGGCTCCATCGGGTGGATCTGGTTCAGAAAGCAAAGAAATTGAGGCCGATATGGTTGCAGACTTTGTCCACCGAATTGTGCAGACCGGCTCACTTCAGGTGACCGGCAGGGATGGGATAACCCGTCCGGCCTCATATGGCGATATCGCAATCCTTATCGAGCGCCGGACCCACCTGGCGAGATATATGGATGCCCTCTCCAGAAATGACACCCCCTTTTATGTCCATGGGGGTATCGGGTTCTATTCGCGGCAGGAGATCTATGATCTTTATAATATCCTCTCGTTTCTGCTCAGGCCATACGATGACGCAGCCCTCTATGGCGTGCTTCGATCTCCCTACTTCTCCCTTTCAGATACCACACTTTTCAGGGTGCTGACTCAGCCAGGATTCCACCGTGGATCCACGCTCTTTGAAAAACTCAAACATTACCTGGAGGAGGTGCCTTCCGGCAGTATCTGGGCTGAAGAGCGGGAACAGATGCAGCGGGCGGTCAACCTCCTCAACGAATGGGCAGTAAAGGCAGGCCGGGAACCGGTGGTGCTATTCATAACCCATATCATCCGTCAGTCAGGAATATTGATCATATACAGTGCTCAGGAGCAGGGAGGGCAGCAGATTGCAAACCTGGAGAAATTGGTGCAGATTATCAGGGGGCGGGCAGAGGCAGGGGGGTATGGTCTTGCAACCCTGGTCCATGAACTCACAGCATCGATCGGCGCTGAAGAACGGGAGGGAGAGGCTGCACTTGATACCCTCTCACAGACATCGGTCAATATTATGACCGTCCATGCGGCAAAAGGCCTTGAGTTTCCGGTTGTTATCCTGCCGGATATGGGTTCCTCGCGGGATGGAAAACAATCCTCATTGCTGACCGGGGATCAGCCCGGGATTGCAGGAGTGAAACTGCCAAATCCCGATAACGGATATGAGATAGAAGGAACACCGGTGTACCGGGCCCTTAGCATTGTCCAGAGAGAGAAAGAAACCGCCGAGAGAAAGCGACTTTTTTATGTTGCTGCAACCCGTGCCAGGGATCATCTGGTCTTTTGTGGGAGACAGCCTGATACCTTTTACGCAACGGTTGAAGAGAGTTCAAACCGGATAGACTGGGTCTGCACCCTCCTTGGTATCACAGAAGAACATAGAGAAACCGGAGGTATCGTCAGAATAGACCCGGGAGACGGAGGTGATCTCATAGAGGTCCATGTTCTGGTAGATCCTGATCAACTAACCAGGGAGTGGGCATATATCAGGCTCCCGGAGATAAAACCCCCGGCAAATTACCTCACCAGGAATGGAACCCGAGAAGAGACCTGCAGAATTGATGATGGTTCAGATAATGCACCCCGGGCGAAGATTGTAAGCCTGAGTCGTATCCTGGAGACCGATACCGGGAGGGGTTCAATCTATGAAAAATCCCCCGGCATCCCGGGTTGTGAAGATCTGCAACCAGAAGATGTCGGCACGATATTGCACAAGGTTTTTTCCGGGATTGACCCTGTGCCTGTACTTTGGGAGTACGGGATCAGATCAGAGACGGCAGATACCTGGTTGAGAACCCGGTATTCTCAGTTTCTGGAGCATCCAATCCTCAAAGGAGTCACCGAAGAGTACTGCGAGCTCTCATTTGTCCTCCCAATCAGTAATATTGCAGTAGAAGGGAGAATAGACCGCCTTTGCCGGATGGAGGATGGAGACTGGATGGTCATCGATTATAAATCAGGAGGATGCCCTCATGCAGATCTGCAAATGGCCGTGTATCGGCAGGCAGCAGAGCAGTTACTTTCAAAACCGGTGAGTGCATTTCTCTATCATATCCATTCAGGAGAGACAGAGATCCCTGATCACCTTTTGTATGATGAGATCGTCGCCAGAATAGAGCAGGCAGGCAGGGTCATACCAGACTGAAAGCAGGAGAAATGTTAGTATCACGGACATCGATATGATCGTATGCATGCATGGAATACAGGGGTTCTGCTGCTTTTAGCAATTCTCCTAACAGGTATTGTCTCTCAGGCATCAGCAGAATCAGCGAACAGTACGTCTGATTTCGGAGTAATCATCTCTGCTCCATCTCTCGGAGTTGAGAACCTCAGCGGGGAGATATCAGCAATAGATATCCTCCCTCTTCTAAACAGTTCAGGCAAGATAGATGTTCGCCTACCGGAATCAGTAACAATAATTAACATAGAACCAGGTCAGACATTCAGCCCAAGTGCAATCCGCCCGGGAGCAGAGATTTTGTATATCCTCACCGGTTCTGCTGAGGTCACAGCTGACGATTCTGCAGCAAATGCCTCTGAAGGGGATGCAATTCTGGTCTCTGCAGGCTCGGTGATGATGGTGAAGAACCTGGATACCGATAGACTTACCTTATTCTCAATCCTCTCAGCAGGAAGTGGTGAGAAGGATACGAATTTATCCTTGGTGAAGCGATCCAAGGATAGTAAACCGCCGGTAACCTTTGGAAATGCGTCCACATCTACCTCATTTACTGTACACCGTGTGTATAGCACGTTTGAAGAGGCGCTCCCCTTATCATTTGATCTCGCTATAGCTACCCTTCCAGCCGGAAACCTAATAAGTAACCATTACTTGGAGAGTGGGCAATTGGGATATGTCCTATCAGGCACCGGTAATGCAACAATCGACTGTGTAACTCGCCAGATTTCTACCGGAGACCTGACCTATGTTCCCCCCGGTGTTGTACAGAGTTTTGCTGCAAAAGATACCCTGCAAATACTTCTGGTGACAGAGCCGTTCTATAATCCTGAGAAGGATCACAGCAGCGAATCGATCTGCTAATGACTGCTACCTCTCCTTTTTTTTAGATACTCACATCAATTATTCATTGGTGAATCAGAATTTTCGTAGAAATTTGAACGAGGGACAACATCACTCCCATGGAGACGGGTGTTGAAGGATGATCTCGAAGATCTCTTTATCAGTCATGTTCACACGAATTTAACCAGTTATTCTGGCTCACTACACAATCCAAGTCCTGCACCCCCACATCCTCCAATTCCCATCTTCGATATGCGGGTATTGAATTCTTCAGATATCTTCCCAAGTTCAGACTCCTTGAGAGATGCAAGTTGCTCTTCTGTCAGGGTATATCCAAGTTCACGAGTTGCCTGTTTCGGGTCCTTCATCAATGCTGCTCTAAAGATCTTATCTGCAACAGCTCTCCCGATTATTTCATAGATATCCTTATCAGATTCTGTCATACAACTTCCTCATTACATCGGTTCTGTACATGCTCCAAGCCCTGCAACCCCACATCCCCCAACTCCCATCTTTGATATGCGGGCATTGAGTTCTTCTGAGATCTGACCCAGTTCAGACTCTTTGAGAGATGCGATCTGCTCATCTGTCAGAGTATATCCAAGTTCACGAGTTGCCTGTTTCGGGTCCTTCATCAATTCTGCTCTAAAGTTCTTATCTGCAACAGCTCTCCCGATGATCTCATAGATCTCCCGTTCTAGTGCCATTATTGATTCAATGTCACTCAAGTATAATTAGATTGTGCAATCGCAATTCAACAGGGTGAAACCGTTCGATCACGGGAGGGGCCACGTATAACAGCCAGGCTTAAAAATTTACCATCAGCTCGTATCATCAGGTTGTTCCTGATGAATATATCAAGAGTCGGCGATATCTCTTCAGCATAATCCGAAAACCGGGTACATATCGACTGATAGGATCTGGCTGTGTCACACCAGAGATAGAGTTCAGCCGCCATCCCATGATAGTGGAAATCTTTAACATTTCCACCATTTCTGACGTCGATTATATGGATAGCATCTGCAGAACGGGTGAGGTCCAGGCGGGCATCAGGAGATGACTGCCATGAGATCACCATTTCTTTCAGTTCTTGCTCATATATCTTTGAGACTTCAGCATAATCAGCATCAAAGAGATAGCAGAGTCTTTCGAGGTCTTCATGAGATGCTCCAGGGTATATGAATGAATATACTTTCTTTGGTGATAATGATACAATGCCGTGTGCAGCCGGGTTTTTTAGATATACACTAAATCTGCTGAATTTGAGGCGTAGGGCAAGGTTTGGAGGTTCAAGATGCGCAATGACATCCATCAGTCTGAACATCAGTTCATACTCAGCCGGGTCTTCCCCCGGAAACCCATAGATCAGATTCCAGCTGAGATGAATCCCAAGTTCTTTTGCCCATTTCATAATCTGAACATTCTGCACCAGGGTGATCCCTTTCCGCATACCTGTAAGGATGGGGGTACTCAGGGACTCTATTCCTGCATGAATACGATTAAATCCGGCCCTTGCAAGTGATTCCATCTGATCTTTTGAGAGGTTGGGTCTCACCTCCAGAAACATTGAGAGATCAGGAATGGTTGCTATCCGGGGGATCAGATCCTGAAAGTACCGGGTATCAAGGATGCTATCAGCAAATGAGAGATTCTTCCCATAGACTGATGAGAGAAATTGTATCTCTTCAAAGGCTCGCATCGATGATTTTGACCTGAATGTGATTCCAACACCGTTCACTCCACAAAACGAACACTGACACCGTTCTCCCCACCAGCATCCCCGTGACGTCTCGATGGGCACACGCATATCAGACGCTGATACAATCCCATGCTCTGAAAGCTGAATGACATAATCAGAATAATCAGGATATGGGAGAGAATCCAGATCTTCAACGATTGCAGGTGGAATTCTTTCCTTCTCGGTTCGGCTACTCTTTCTGGAGATAATCCCGGGAATTAATGGATCCTGCTCCCCTTCTGATACAGTCTGAATCAGCATGGGCACAACCAAATCACCCTCACCAGTGCAGACATAATCAATAAACGGAAATAGCTCAGGGAGGACTTCTCCCATCTCCCCAAAGCATGAACCACCGCCAAACAGGATCTGAATATCAGGATACAGGGATTTGATTCGTTTTGCCAGGGCCAGAGATGCTGTGTTCTGATGGCATATCGAACTGAACCCTACCCATCCGTACTGGGACCAATCGACACTCTGCACCCATTGATCAAAAAAGGAGGGCAGTCGATCCCTGATACGATAGAGTTTCAGGATCATATCAGGGGTGAACACTTCTGCCATATCGTTGTAGAGGACTTCGTGAATATACGCAAGGTCTGCAGATGAATTATCCCCAAAAGCGGACGGTGCTGCAAGCCAGTCTCCAAGAAGAAGAGGGTGCGACATTACTGCTATGGTCTCATAGAGCTCGATCCCGAGATCCTTAGCCAGGACAAGATTCGGGTAGAAGATATCACTCTCAATACCGATGCGATTGAGCGCTGCTTTGAGTAATGAAATCCCAATAGCCGGGTAGTAACAGGATCCAAAGGGTGCGTAAACGAAGGCTACTCGTATATTCTGCTTCATGATATTCGTACGGTTTTTTAGACAATATCACCGGGCTGCTCCCATTATACCCCTTCATGAGAAAACTTCGCATCCGATGATCCCGATTTATAAGATACCTGGGTTTCGGGATGAGCTGTTTGGGGTTCAATAGTTAGATAGATCTTTTTTTCTTCTCAGCGAACCTAGGTTTTTTCTATTAGGATTATCCAGGTAGCTCTTTTTACATGATCATTCCGATATGGTCTCAGATATATGAAACTCTCTGAACAGTCATACCGATGATGAAGGGAAGGAAGAGGACTACCAGTAATATTGAATTAATTATCTGATCGGGTTTATATATTCCGCTGAGGAGTGCATCTGCCAGGTCAGCACCATATACGTTCCATGTGTACAGCCCAAGCAAGACAATGATTCTCCTCCCTGGCAGAGCCATCCAGATATCGGGGGTACCGACGTACAGACACGGAGAGCCATAATAGAGGAGAAAACCCCAATTTTTACCTATCTGCCATAATGCTTGCATACAAGCGTATGACCGCATCCATGGAAGATGGCAGATACGAGAATTCCCATGTAAATCCATATGAGTGCTGTCCGTGAGAAGAGCCTTCCAAGACGATAGGATAGTTGGGGAGGGGTCCGGTGATGATGAAATCTGTGATTCCAGTACTTGATATGGCAATACGCAGAACTGCACCAATTTCTGCTGCATTACTCCTTGGGTTTTGCTGTAGAGTGAAGAGAAAATCCCATCAATATCAGGTATCAGATAGGGTATCTCTAGAATGTATTGGATTTTCTCTTGGATCGTGGGGGTACTAGAAGTAGTAAGTCCAAAGGACAGGAGAAAGCCCTGGTCTTTCAACCAGATAATGAGGTGATCCATTCGTGAGAAGGGGAACAGGTGATAGATTTCACGATACCTAGAGTAGTCCGCTTCTCGTCAATGAGCGTCCACAGATGATAGTCGTGTTCATCCAGATTCAGATACGGTTTTTCGGTCAGATGAAGTACCTAGCAAGATTCCCCGTTTCGCATAGCATGCGAAAATCTTTCGACCTGCGTCGTTGGTTTGAGAACAAAGTCAGACATAAAATCACAAATCGGGAGATAGCAGATGGAGACCTCTCTTCTTCAATAGGTGCTGATAAGAACTATATCTGGATAGCGATAATAGGACGGTGGGCAGGTATAATGAAGGGTAAAGATGCAGAGGAACCCTGAATTGGAATAAAAAGATTAATGCAGGGTTCTGACCGCATAATCTTTTGCCCCTTGTGCAAAGGATGATACCGGAGGTTTCTCAGTCGGATCAATTATGCAATCGATCACCGTAGGTCTTCCTGATGCCAGGGCCTCGGGGAGGACGCGGGCTAATGCTCCAGGCTCTCTAACCGTGATACCAACTGCCCCGAGAGCTTCAGCAAGCTTGGCAAAATCAACCGGTTTAAACCTGGTGAGGATAGTATCCTCACCCATTGTGTACGACTGCATAGTATGGATAAGCCCTAGGAGACCGTTGTTCATGACTACCCAGACAACCGGGACATCATAGTTTACTGCAGTGGCGATTTCCATACCATTCATACAGAAGCATCCATCACCGACAAGAGCCACCACTGGACGAACAGGAGCTGCCAGTTTTCCTCCTATACAGCCCGCTGTTCCAAATCCCATGGTCAGTAGACCAAATGGGGCGATGAACTGACCTGGCCGCTTCATTTTCAGATAATGGAGTGCCCAGATGAGATGACTGCCAACATCACAGAAGAGGATGGCATCGTCAGGAAGTCCTTCCTGGAGATCCCGGATCAGGCGCTGGGGTTTAATCGGTACCTGATCACTATTCATCAGATCAGGATCACCTACCATGGGATTATCTCGCTTTATCGCGGTGAATGCCTCTCTTCGTCCCTGGAGGGATTCTTCCAGGTCATCAAGATATCGGAGAGCACGGAATGAGATCTCTGATATGACAGTCCTAGCATCACCAATGAGGGGGATATCAGGGCGATAGTTGATCCCTATCACTGTTGGGTCGATATTAATATTAACAAAACATTCAGATGGAAGGAGGGCAGGGTCCCATGAAAAGGTTGTCGTCTGGCTCAGGCTGGATCCGATAACAAGAAGGAGATCTCTTTGATCTGATTTGATATACATCTCTGCGAGGAGAGAACCACCAAGTCCAAGAACTCCCAGCGCAAGAGGGTGATCTTCAGGAAATGCTCCCTTCGCTTTGGGTGTTGTAGCAACGGGGATCTCCAGCATCTCTGCAAGTTCAAGGATCTCCTGACATGCACCCGAGGTTACCGCACCGGTACCAACCAGGATCACTGGTGACGTTGCCTCACAGAGTTTCTGAGTTGCATCAATCACCCTCTTTCGATCAAAATACTCGGCAGGAGGCGGAACAAAGGGACCCTTCGGGAGTGTGACCTCAACCGTTTCCATCAGGATATCCTTGGGAAGACTCAGATGAACCGGCCCCTTTCTACCCGTCATGGCAGAGATGAACGCCTGCTCGAGATCATACTGAGCTGCATATCGTGACGTAAGCATGGAACTACTCTTGCAGACCGTCTCAAACATCTTCACCGAGTCAAGGCCAACCCCGGTAGAGTCCTGAAGGGTTCCTTTCTTATTGGTATAGGTTGGAATCTGACCGGAAAAAACAGCAATAGGGATCTCATCAACATACGCACTCGCTACACCCGAGATGAGATTGGTCACACCAGGGCCTGATGTCGAAAAGCAGACACCAGGGACACCTTTAACCCTGGCATACCCGTCTGCCATAAAGGCAGCACCTTCTTCATGTTTGGTAAGAATAGGAGTGATCGTCCCTTTTTTCTTACAGGCAATGAGAAACGGTTCAAGTGTGAGGCCGGGAACTCCAAACATATGGGTAATCCCCTGCAGCTCCAGATATTCAAAGATGAGCTCAGCTACCGTGCATTTCACGATCATCCCTCCTGTGGGGAGAGATTGCCCCCCGTCTCAGTCTTTGAGGCCAATGCCGGAATAGCTTCAGATTCAGAGGAGTATATTGAGAATATCCGGGAGAATCCAGAGATGTCAAATATCTCTTGCACATATGGAGATAACGAGCATAATGCGAGAATTCCTCCGGATCGCTTCAAATTTTTTAGTGTTGAGAGGAGCACCCTGAGACCAAGACTCGAAATATACGTATTGTGTGTGAAGTCGCAGAGGATAACTGCTTTATCTGCAATAAGCCCAGTCAAATGTTTCTCTAGATCTCCAGACGTTACCGAATCAATCCGTGATGGGAGTTCAATCACTGGTATCGACTCGACGATACGAATTGTATATGGCGTCATTCATCTCTCTCCGGTTCTGATAGAATCTGAAACATAATGCCATATGAGATGAATGGATATAAATTGTCTCAGTCAGCGATTATATACAGGATAGCACCGCTTACACCGAGAATAACAAAAATCCGGCGAAGGATATCATGATTGATCCCACCGGTGACCCTGATAAATCTGGGATAAAAACAAATCACCTGCAAGAATACGAGTCTCGTTTTTTTTTAAATGGCCGATACCCAATATCTCAAAAAAGGTGGATTTTTAACACGTGACCTAAAACGGGTTAGTTTTATTCAGGGCGAAATCTACAGCAGCCTGAGCGTGAATAGTCATAGTATCAAACACCGGGAGATCCACATCCTCCTGATGTATTAATAAGGGGATCTCAGTGCACCCTAAAATGACCCCTTGTGCACCTTCTTCTTCAAGATGATGAATAATCTGGATAAATTTTTCCTTCGAATCCTGCTCTATCTTGCCTGCACATAGCTCGTCAAAGATCACCGTATTAATATAATCTCGTTCAGTCTCATTTGGAATAATCACTGTAAGGCCATGCTTTTTTTCCAGGATGCCACGATAAAAATCCTGTTCCATAGTATATTTAGTACCCATGAGACCCACTGTGGTAATCCCGGTATCCTTTACCTTTTCAGCGGTTGCATCGGCGATGTGAAGCACGGGAATATCAACATGTTTTTGTATCTCCTCCACTGTCGAGTGCATCGTGTTGGAGCATATGACAATAAAATCTGCTCCACCTCTGTCAAGCCGTTCTGCTGCATCAACCATGGTCTGGGTGAGTGCTCCCCAGTCTCCCTCATCTGCCAACCTCTCTTCGTCTGAGAATTCTCCAAATTCAACAGAATACATCAATGTCTTTGCAGAATGCAACCCACCAAGTTCTTTTCTGACCATCTCATTCATCAAGCGATAGTATTCATTAGACGAAACCCAACTAATCCCCCCAATGAGACCGATTGTCTTCATTTCGCCGACGCCCAGAGAGATGCCCGATGTATCAGAGAACGATTGATTGTCACTCTTTTTTGATATGAGATCAGGCATTGCCGTTACATATCCACTGATGGTTAGGGTTATGAGAAGCAAAGTCAGAAGAGAAATTAATCCGAATTTTCCGTACACATTTTTTACGCGACGGGAAAAAGTAAATACGTTTCCGAAATTATTCTCAAAGACCATACCAATGAAGATTTAAATAAGTGGATATAGGGGATATTTTTTATTTACTTCTCAAACAGCCTGTTAATCTCACAATCTGAGAGTCGGAATTGAAGGATTCCATACAATTATTATGGTTAAGAGAAGAATATCAGCATGGAACTACCATCTTTTCCATTCAAGATCGGGCCAAACGTTCTCATTCTGGTTTTTTGTATGCTCATTCTCATATCAGGGGCTCTTGCTGATCAATCACCAGCAGCACCTGGAGATCATGTAGAGGTATACTACTCCCTGTCCTTCCCGGGAGGGCCGGTTTTTGAATCAAACATCAATGGATCGCCATTCTCTTTTATTTTGTCCAGCGGTGCAGTGATTCGCGGTTTCGATACAGCGATAGAAGGAATGATTCCAGGAGAGACAAAGACAGTAATTATCCCCCCGGAAGAGGGATATGGAGAGAGGAACGAGAGCCTTATCAGGATCATCCCTCTAAAAGAGGCGACTGATCTTCTAAAAGGGTTTAACAAGGCAAATGTAAGTATTTCTCTTATCCCAGGTTATCCAGGACCTATCATCGAATATCTTCCCCCCGAGGGAAAACGGCAGCGATACCTCTTCACAAGCATTACAAACGAGACAGTCGTAATTGATACAAATAAGCCACTTGTTGGAGAATCTCTTCAGTTTGAGATTACTCTTACAAATGTCACAAAGGTAACCTAGTTTTCCAGAAAAGGAGTGAAATACTATGCCACAACAATACACAAACAACGAACAGGGTTCTCAAAAGTGGTGGACCCTTGTCATAATCCTTTATTGTTGCCTCATTATCACGGTAACCATCCCTCCGGTCTTTGCAGATAATGCAACAGAGTACGCACCTGACAATAAGGGATACCGGTTCGAACAGGATGGGTGGACATACCTGCATATTGAAGGTGGCCCGTTTGAAAGGGGCTATCAACACGGGTATCTGATGGCTCCTGAACTTGCAGAAGTCCACCGTGCTTTAACCTATCTTACCTACCATGATACCGGGATGTCCTGGGACTATTTCATTGATGTTGCAAATAAAATGTTCATCAATACCATAGACCAGGAGTATCGTGACGAGATAGAGGGGATCGCTGCCGGTGCACAGGCTGCAGGGACGAATATTAGTGCAGATGAAGTACTTGGATGGAACTCATATAAAGAACTCACCGGTTACTGGTGGCCAACCACAAAGTCTGACGTATACAAGAAGATGGAGATCGAAACTGACTCCTGCAGTGCATTTATTGCAACCGGATCTTACACCAAAGATGGTGAGATCCTCATGGCACATAATACCTGGACCCCCTATGAACGTGCCAGGTTCTTTCATATAATTGCAGATGTTGTTCCAGATAACGGACACCGGATCCTCATGCAAAGCGCTCCCGGCCTTCTGGACAGTTCAACAGATTATCTGATCACAGATGCCGGCCTGATGATCACAGAAACGACGATCAACGCTTTCAACCAGTATAAAGTGAACGAATCACCTGCTTTCTTCAGACTCCGAAAAGCTGCCCAATATGCAGATGATCCTGACTCATTCGTGAAGATCATGAATACCAATAACAGCGGAGGTTTTGCAAACAGTTGGTTAATCGGAGATACCCATACCGGTGAGATCATGCGATTTGAACAGGGTCTCAAATTTCATAACATTTCGAGGACTAAAGATGGATACTATGTCGGTGCGAACTCGGTAGAAGATCCCAGGATTCGTAATTTTGAGACATCAGGGCTGGATCCAACCGAGATCAGAATGGGTGTTGGTTCGCGTATGGTGCGATTACCCCGGCTTATGGAGGAGAACAAAGGAGAACTCAACCAGGAGATTGCAAAAAGAATCCTTTCTGATCATTATGATGTATATCTCCAGAGTGAAACTCCATCAACCAGAACGATTGAAGGGCACTATGAGCTCGATGGTGTCCCCTTCACCAATCGGGTACCCTATCGACCGATGGGCTGTTATGATGGAAAAGTAACGACTGCTCAAATGGCACGAAATCTCTCATTTGAGGCACGATGGGGAGCTCCATCTGGTCTCGCTTTTGATGCAGATGCATTTCTAATAAAACACCCACAGTTTAATTATCTCAAAGGATATCTCGATTCATTTCCGGTTCATTCATGGAATACCTTCTCTACCGGTCAATTGCAGACAAGTGGGGAGTGAATTCAGGAATATCCCCCCAAATTTGTATCAGACCACCACTATCTGCAGATATATTTCTCCCTGTTCAATTATCACTTCAATAATCATGAGATCACAATACAAAAAATACCATATATAGAAGGACAAGAGAATATGAGGCATTCATTTTTAAGCTTTAATGCCAATACACTAAATCAACCACAAGATCTTTAACTGAATTCTGAATATTAGGAAGAAGGATGGAGATGAATACACAAAGAGGGGCTACTACAAAAATTTTAATTGTAGAAGATGACATTATCATAGCATCTCTTATTGAAAATTTTCTCTTACCGAAAGGGTATACTATTGTTGGAAAGGCCTCTTTTGGAGATGAGGCGATTATTCTTGCTGCACAACACCATCCAGATCTAATCCTTATGGATATCGGCCTTGCAGGTAAGATGGATGGTATCACTGCCGCAGATTTTATTCTAAACCTCTTTTCGATTCCTTTCATTTTTATATCTGGGCACGATGACGATGATACATTAACAAGGTCCATCGAGGTCCATCCACACAGCTTTATAATCAAACCCTTCACCGCGAAGCACCTTTATACGAATATTGGAATAGCC
>DATMXW010000142.1:0-39860 GCA_035561295.1 Methanospirillum sp.
CCACATACCAGTACCAATAGTATTAATCTTCTTTTGCTATAACTCCATAAGAGGTTTGTCTCATGGTGTGCCGATGACCAATCATCGATACTGGCAGGCGCATTTCCAGATAGCTTCATTAGAACAGACAACCTATTTATATGTATACTTCTGGAGATGATTGGATTAGTTCAGTAAATGATCAAACCCCGGGGCCTGTTAGTGGGGATAATAGCAATACAGGTGGTACTGAGAGTGCATCAACGCCATCTTCATCGCCGTCTTCGCCACCAGGTGTAGAGACGATTCGAGTACGTCTCCCAAAAAAATATGCACGGGAACAATTCGCTCTTGCAGAACTGATGATGGGAGCGAACCATATTCGCGTCAGATGCTTTGATGGCGTAACCCGAATGGGCCGTATCAAAGGGAAGATTAAGAAACGCGCCTGGATACGGGAAGGTGATATAGTTATCATCACTCCTTGGAGTTTCCAGGACGAGAAGTGCGATATCTCTTACCGATATACTCCTCCACAACGGGACTGGCTGAAGCGGAATCGATATATCTGATTCCTTTTTCTTCTGATAGCGAAAATATTTTTTTAACCAGCTATTTTTTTATCATCAGATTCCTGATCTGAAAATATGCGAGAGAAGGGATTTGAACCCTCGGACTCCTTCGAGAACGGATCTTAAGTCCGCCGCCTTTGGCCAAGCTTAGCTACTCTCGCGGAATAATAGGGCATCAGAGAATCGGCTTAAAATGTCCTCTGTGCCTTACTTTATTATCTCTGGATCTATTTAAGGCTCAGGCAGAATGCACCACCATGATCAATGGAATAAGGCCTTCATTCAGACCTGTATCCAAAACGAATCAGGGTTGATCTACTATATATTCTTTAATTTATATCCTGAGTAGAGATGCAGCTGAAAGGATGGGTAGAACTGAATGGTCAGGTCCTGAGTATTCAGAAAATTCAGAATATCATAGCAGACCATCCGGAACAAATTTCAGGATTTGGCGGAGAGTTTTATCTTGAATCTGGTTCGTGGAGAGTGAGGGACAAATATGGAATCATTCCCGGACAGATTCCTGCCGGGAGTATCTGGAAGGGGGATCAGCAGATCGGAACGGTTAATCCTGATATTGTTCCGCAGGATCTTGAGTCTGCAATAGTACAGGCGATAAAACTCCGTTCTGACGAAGGGGTTACAGCCCTCTCCGGAGGGGTAGACTCAGCACTTGTTGCCGTCCTTGCACAATGCCCTTGCATTGCGGTGGGAATGGCCGGATCCCATGACGTAAGACGGGCTAGTATTGTTGCAGAAGAGACAGGTCTTTCTCTTGAGATCAGAGTAGTTACATCTGCAGAGATAGAACATGCTCTAATTGATGTGGTCAGACTGCTCCCTGATCCAACACCTGTTGATATTGCTATTGCATCAACCCTGTACTTCGTATCAGAGACCGCACATGAATTAGGATATGAACGGATTCTGACCGGTCAGGGGGCTGATGAGATCTTTGGAGGATATAGCCGGTATCTCGATAAATCAGGAGAAGATCTGGAGCGAACCTTCACTGATGATTTTGAGTCTCTATCACGTCAGGGCTACAGAGATCAGACAATTGCCGGATATCATGGTGCCTACCTCTCTATGCCCTATCTGGACCCCGGAGTTGTATGCGCTGCCTCCCGCATTCCACCAAATGAGCGGGTATGTGGTGGAGTCAGAAAACGCCCCTTGAGAGAGGTTGCCGGGAGATATCTCAGTTTAGAGACGGCATCCTACGAAAAAAAGGCGATGCAGTACGGAACCGGTATCTGGAAAGAGATAAAACGTCTTGCGAGGCAGAACGGTTATCAGAACTCTGTTTCAGATTACATACACAATATCAGGAGGGTATAGAAAAAATGGTAGTACAGGAGGATGTCAGAAAGATTGCACGCCTTGCTGATGTCGGATTAGATGATACGGAACTTGATGAATTTACCGGACAATGCACCCAGATCCTCAGTTATTTTGAGATGCTTGATCAGCTTCCAGAAGGAAGTGGTGTTGCCAGGACCAGAGTCAATATTTTCAGAGAAGATGAGATCAGACCATCACTTCCTCAGAGTGAGGCTCTTTTGAATGCAGCTGAGACTGAGAATGGTTTCTTCAAAGCACCCCGGGTGATGTAAGGTGTCAGGGTCCCTTCACTTTACCCCTGATGACCGGGTATATGCATTTATTACCACTATTCCAACAGTCAGTTTCTCATCAGGATCCCTCTCCGGCGTTACGGTTGCCATCAAAGACAATATCTCAACCCAGGGAACGGAGACGACCTGTGCTTCAGCAATTCTTAAAGGCTATGTTCCCCCGTATGATGCCCATGTCATAACCCTCCTTCGAGCATCAGGTGCGGCGATAGTCGGAAAGACCAATATGGATGAGTTCGGAATGGGAACGACGACTGAGAACAGTGCATTTGGTCCGACACTCAATCCCGTTGACCCGACCCGTGTCCCAGGTGGCTCTTCGGGGGGATCAGCTGCTGCCGTTGGCGCAGGCATGGCAGAAATGGCACTTGGATCAGATACCGGTGGATCGATACGCTGTCCTGCTGCATTTTGTGGAATAACCGGGCTGAAGCCGACATATGGCCGGGTCTCACGATATGGCCTGATTGCATATGCAAACTCCCTTGAGCAGATAGGTCCAATGGCCCGTACGGTATCAGGTGTCTCGCAGCTGCTTTCGGTAATCGCGGGTCATGATCCCAGGGATACTACCTCCGTAGACTGCCCATACAATCATACACCAGTTAATTCAGTAAAAGGACTCCGTATAGGTCTTCCTGCAGAATTTTTTGGTGAAGGTGTAGATCCCGCTGTTGCCGAGAAAGTACAAGCTGCCATCACAAGACTAGAAGAGGCCGGTGCAGAGACCGTTGCCTGCACTATGCCTTCCATGAGCCATGCCCTGGCAGCATATTATGTTATCTGCACGAGTGAAGCCTCATCTAACCTGGCCAGGTTTGACGGAATAAGATACGGACCCGGGGGAGATACCCGGAAGAGCTGGCATGATGCATTCTCAGAGCGCAGGAGGGAAGGATTTGGACCAGAGGTGCGTCGTCGAATCATCCTTGGAACATTCTCTCTGGCTGCAGGCTATTATGGAAGATATTATCAGAAGGCACAGACAGCCAGACAGATGGTCAAGGATGATTTTGATCGTCTCTTCAAAGAGGTCGATATCATTGCAGGGCCGACGATGCCAACCGTTGCCTTCAAACTGAAAGAAAAATCAGATCCCTTACAGATGTATCTTTCTGACATTCTGACAGTCCCGGCAAACCTTGCCGGAGTTCCGGCTATCTCTGTCCCTTGTGGGACTGTTCAGGGAATGCCGGTCGGCCTTCAGTTGATGGGAAGACACTTTGAGGATGAACGGGTTATCGATACTGCCTTCACCTACGAACAGGGAGGAGTTTGAATGGAACATGAAGGGGTCATTATTGGTCTGGAGATCCACTGTCAGCTCAACACAAACTCAAAATTGTTCTGTGGATGTTCGACTGATTTTCGTGAGAACGAACCAAATACGCATACCTGCCCGGTCTGTCTCGGATTGCCAGGGAGTATGCCGGTAGTGAACCGTCGTGCCGTAGAATTTGCACTCCGGGTTGCCAAAGCTCTGAATTGTGGGGTTCTGGAAGAGTGTGAATTTTCACGGAAGAATTATTTCTACCCTGATCTGGACAAAGCATACCAGGTGACCCAGTACGACAAACCACTTGCTGAGTGGGGGAAACTTCTCATAGAGGGCGAAGACGGTGAGAAGGAGATTCGAATTACCCGTATTCACCTGGAAGAAGATCCTGGTAGATCTGTCCATATGGGATCAACTGACCGTGGGAAGTACACGCTGGTAGATTACAATCGTGCAGGGATCCCTCTGATTGAGATCGTGACTGAACCAGATCTCCGCTCTCCGAAAGAAGCACGGAGATTTCTGAATAAACTTCGTGCTACCCTTGAGTACCTTGATGTCTTTGACAGCGAGAAAGAGGGTTCGCTCAGAGTGGATGCAAATATATCTCTTGTCGGGTCGGGCAGGGTAGAAGTGAAGAACATATCTTCCTACAAAGGTGTGGAAAAGGCTCTGAACTTCGAGATCACCAGGCAACGCAATGTTATCAGGCGTGGCCAGGTTGTTGCCAGGGAGACCCGACATTTTGTAGAAGCAAGGGGTGTTACCACCTCATCTCGAAGTAAAGAAGAAGAGAATGATTACCGGTACTTCCCTGAACCTGACCTCCTGCCAATGCAGGTTCAAAGCTGGCTGGATAAGGTCTCTCTCCCTGAACTTCCTGATGCGCGTCGTGAGCGATTCATGAATCAGTATGGTACATCCCCGGAGCATGCCAGAACGCTCACCGGAGGCCTCAAACTTGCTGAGTTCTATGAAACAGTTGCCGGAATTGATCCTGCTCTTGCAGCTACCTGGACTGCAGATTATCTCCTGGGTGAATTGAATTATCGTGACTTTTCCATCGAGGTAATGCCAGCTGCTCATTTCATCGCTCTCATCGGACTGCTCAAAGCTGATACGATAACGGATAAAAGTGGTGTTGAGATCATCAGGATCATCCTTGACCAGGTGAAAGAAGGGCAATCCCCTGAAAAGCCTGAAGATATCGTAACCCGTCTCGGCCTGGCAAAGACAGCAGGGGATGAAATCATGGGGATGGTCAGGCAGGTACTCTCTGAAAATCCTCAGGCAGTAGCTGATTATCATGCAGGTAAAGGCCCTGCTCTGAATTTCCTGGTCGGCCAGGTGATGAAAAAGTGTCGGGGGCGTGCAGATCCGACCGTGCTCAATACCCTGCTTCGAGGCGAACTGGATAGTGGTGAGGGTTCCCGATAATCGGAGATATTAGACAGATGCATCTGATAATTGCTGAGAAGAATATCGCGGCAAACAGAATTGCCCAGATTCTCGCTGGTTCTTCAAAAATATCCCAGAAGAAAGAAGGAGGAGTAAACCTCTACCAGTTTGATGAAACAGCAACCGTCGGGCTGCGAGGTCATGTGGTAGAAGTCGATTTTGTTCCAGGCTATACCAACTGGCGATCTGAAACCAGCCCTCCCCGGTCACTTATTGATGCTGACACTGAGAAGAAACCAACTGAACCCGGTATCGTACGGCTGGTTCAGAAACTCTCAAAAAAGGCTGACCAGGTCACCATTGCAACTGATTTTGATACTGAGGGAGAACTCATCGGGAAAGAGGCCTATGAACTGGTGCGGGCAGTTAACAAAACAGTACCTGTGGATCGTGCCAGGTTCTCTGCTATCACCAAGGATGAGATAACCAGAGCATTCAGTGAACCCACTGAGATCGATTTTGATCTGGCAGCAGCCGGAGAAGCAAGACAGATCGTGGATCTCATCTGGGGGGCATCACTCACCCGGTTTATAAGTCTTGCCGCACGCCGGGGGGGAGCAAATATCCTTTCAGTCGGGAGGGTACAGAGCCCGACTCTGGCTATGATAGTAGATCGGGAGCGAGAGATTGAATCCTTTATTCCTGAACCCTACTGGGAGATCGCTCTTACCACGGAGAAGTCAGGTGAAGAGTTTGTTGCACGCCATATTCAGGGAAAGTTTACAGACCATGCTGCAGCACAGGCAGCATATGCAGGATCCAAAGAGCCACTCAAAGTTATCGATGTTAAAGAAGGTACTCGGGTTGATCGGGCACCTACCCCCTTTGACACAACTGGTTTTATCGTAGCTGCAGCCCGGCTTGGTCTGTCAGCATCCAATGCGATGCGAATTGCTGAAGACCTCTATATGAACGGGTATATCTCCTATCCACGAACTGAC
This sequence comes from Methanospirillum sp., assembly GCA_035561295.1. Taxonomy (GTDB): domain Archaea; phylum Halobacteriota; class Methanomicrobia; order Methanomicrobiales; family Methanospirillaceae; genus Methanospirillum. The sequence continues at coordinate 5,864 of DATMXW010000142.1, forward strand.
AATACCATCTATCCGCCTTCACTAAGTCTTGATAGCATTCTTGATACTCTGGAAAAATCGCAGTTCGCAGCAGATGTTGCATGGGTAAGAAAGAATCGCCGGAAAAATCCAACCCAGGGGAAGAAGTCTTCAACTGACCACCCCCCGATTCACCCCACCGGAGCAGCCACTCCTGAACGGCTTGGCGAGAACTGGAAAGTCTATGAACTGGTTGTCAGACGATTCCTTGCAACCCTCTCCCCTGATGCCGAATGGCTGACAATGAAGATCAGTCTCACCGCATCGTCTGAAGGATATGCCGCAACCGGGAGCCGGCTTAACGAGCCGGGATGGCGTACTGTGTACCCATACTCAGAAGCTAAAGATACCGTGCTTCCGGTTGTAAAAACCGGAGAAAAACTCCCGATCCGGGATCTTGCTCTTGAAGAGAAGCAGACACAGCCTCCCTCACGGTATTCACAGAGTAAACTCATCCAGGTGATGGAAGAGTTAGGTCTTGGTACAAAATCTACCAGGCATGAGGTTATAGCAAAACTGGTGAACCGGAAGTATGTTGAGGGAAATCCACTGAGACCTACCCTGGTAGGCAGGGCCGTTACTGACTCTCTGCAGTCTCATGCATCAGAGATAACCCGGCCTGAAATGACCCGAACCCTTGAAGAAGGGATGGAGTCCATCAAAGTCAGGGATCAGTCACGTGAAGGCTTAATCTCTGAGTCACGGGAGATGCTCCATAAGGTCTTTAATCAGCTCGAACCGAATTACGAGCTGATAGGCCGGGAGATTATGGATCAGACCGATGAGGAACTCACCATCGGCCCGTGCCCGGTTTGTGGAAAAGATCTCAGGATTCGCAGAAAGGGTGTGTCTCAGTTCATCGGGTGTTCAGGATATCCTGATTGCACCTTCAATCTTGGGCTGCCCGGTTCCATGTGGGGTGGAGCTATCCGAACGAAGGCTGTCTGTGACATCCACGGCCTCAATCATGTAAGCCTGATTGCTAAAGGTGCGCGCCCGTGGGAGATCGGGTGTCCGCTCTGTCAACAGATCAATCAGCAGAAAGCATTCTTTGCAATGATGCCCTCCATGACCGAAGAGATCGGGGAAAAACTCATCAATGCCAAGATATTCTCTACCCATGAACTTGCGAAACAGGACCCTGTTCTCCTGGCAAAAGGGATCTCAGTCAAAAAACCTTTAGCACAGACACTGATTCAGGAAGCTACCGATGTCATGGCACTTCTCAGATTACGATCTGAATGTAAGAAGTTCATGAAACAGTATGTCCCACCCAAGCGGGGGAGAAGTCATGCGAAAGTGATGACTGCCCTCATTGATGCAGGTATTAACAGTATATCAGATATTTCTGCAGTGATTCCCGCAGCCCTCCGGAAGGCCGGATTATCTGAAGAAGAGTCTGAAACACTTATTCAGGAGGCGATTCTTCTGACCGGAAAGAACCGGATGAAAGAGATGGGTGTTCCTGCTGCAACCCTGAAAAAGTACCAGGATGCAGGGTTTATAACTCCTGAAGATCTGGCCCAATCATATCCGGCTTATATCAGTGCCCGATCAGGAGTGACGATAGATACGGTCCAGAAGCACTCTGAATTGGTGAATCAAGCATTGGGCAGAGAATCTTATGCAAAGATATCCAGGAAAATGCTGGATAAAGGGCATGAAGAACTTCTGCTTATGAAAGGAATGGATGAATCAATAATCGAACTCTTTTATAAAGCAGGAATTATCGACAAGAAGACTTTGAAAGCTGCAGATCCGAAGAGTACAGCAAAAGTGACCGGGCTGACAGCAGAGAAGATCAAAAAGTATCAGGTCATCTTATGATGGACTCAGATACGGCGAATATTTTTCACCTATCAGAATAACGTGTACAATCATACCCCTCGGCGGACCCCTTATGCATACGAAATGGAAAACCTGGGCACATATTACAAAACTGGATCCTGATAAAAATCTGACTGAGGATCAGATTGCTGAGATAGCAACAAGTGGTACCGATGCTCTCATGCTCTCCGGGACTCTGAACATTACCCGTGAGAACATGACTGAACTGCGTGATCAGGTAAAAGAATACGGACTTCCGCTTGTAGTAGAACCAGCAGGCCCTGAAGCCGTTGTTGCAGAAGGAATAGACCTCCTCTTTATTGCAAGTGTGATGAATACCAAACAGTCAGAGTGGATCATCGGGAAGCACAAAGAGTGGGCCATGCAGAGTTCAATCACGTGGGACAGGGTAATTCCTGAGGCCTATATTGTTCTCAATCCTGACTCTTCAGTTGCGCGGGTCACCGGTGCAGAGTGCTCAATATCGGCGAAAGAGGTTGCCGCATATGCAGAGATCGCTGATCATTACTTCAGATTCCCTGTGGTGTATATTGAGTATAGCGGCACGTATGGAAATCCTGAATTTGTAAAAGCTGCCAGCCAGGTGATTGATAACGCAGTCCTCTATTATGGGGGCGGTATTGATTCCGGAGTAAAGGCCGCTGAAATGGCTCAATATGCTGACACTATCATCGTTGGCAATGCAGTATATGATCGCGGTGTTCAGGCTCTTATTGAAACCGTTCAGGCAATCCAGTAATCTTTTTTGATGCCCCATATCAGAATAGTCCTTGTAGAACCGCTTTATGACGGAAATGTAGGGTTTTCAGCCAGGGTAATGAAAAATTTCGGTTTCTCAGATCTGGTCCTGATAAACCCCTGCCATATTGGGATGGAAGGATATGCCCGGGCATCACATGCCCGGGATCTCCTCGAGAATGCTACGATAACTGATCTTGACTCAGTATTTGAGACTAGTAACCTGGTAATTGCCACAACAGGAGCACTGTCAAAGTCAGCACTTCATTCTATCAGGATGCCGTTTTATAGTCCGAAAGAGATTCGCGAACAGATAAAGGATATTGATGGTACGATATCAATTCTGTTTGGAAGGGAGAACTGGGGTCTGAATAATGAAGAGGTACGTCGATCTGATATCATCTGCACAATACCCTCATCACATATCTATCCTATTGTGAACCTTTCTCATGCGGTTGGTATCCTCTGCTATGAACTTGCTGATATCCCAAAGGGAGATATTCCAGTCGCATCAGTGGAGGAAATGGATCATCTATATCACCATATTGATGAATATCTTGATCTGGTCGATCACCCGTGTTTTAAGAGGGAGGCCACAATGACTCTCATAAGACGGATCTTAGGGAGATGTAATCTGACCTGGAGGGAGTGTACAACGATACATGGGCTGCTCAGAAGATCTGAATGGCGAATCTATCCTCCAGACCCGGCTCATCCGTATAAGAAGAAACCGGATAATTACCAATCCGTTAATTACCATCCCGGTGAAACCGATACTCATGATTCTCGTTGACTGGCAGATCCTTGATCGGATCAGCCGGGGATTTATTGTAGTAGATCCCTATGACCCGGCTCTTGTTCAGCCAAACTCTCTTGATATAAGACTCGGTAATCATTTTGCCTGGTATGAAACCGGTGGTGAGGTTATTGATCCCTATGATCAGAACTCGGTTACTACCAAAACCGAAGAGATGACCGCTGAAAGTATTGTCCTGAATCCCGGACAGTTTGTACTTGCTGAAACCATGGAAGTTATCTGCCTTCCAGATAATATTGTCGCCAGCATCGAAGGTAAGAGCAGTATTGCCCGTCTTGGTGTTGAACTCCACCAGACAGGAGGCTGGATCGATGCCGGATTCTGTGGGAGCATAACCCTTGAGATGTGCAATGTCAATCAAAGACCGGTTCGCATGTATGCCGGAATGGCGGTCGGTCAGCTGGTTTTTTACACCACAGAACGTGCTGCCTGCCCGTATAATGCTAAACAGGATGCCAAATATATGAATCAACGCCAGGCAACACTCTCAAGGTATTACGAGAACCGACACAAATAACCGCATCGGCTGGCAGGATAGAATGCTGGTTAGGCAATTTATATCGAAGATTAGCTGCTGGTGAATATATACCCGATGAGAGCCAATAGATTCGGGTATTGATTCCCGGAGATTAATCCATGCGTCTTCTTTTAATTCATTCTGATCATATCGAATACGAGGCGAAAAAAAAGACAAAATTCGCTGAGGAGCCCTGCACCGCGTCAGACTCTCTGGAAGAAGCACTAGTTGCTTTTTGTGCAGTTGAAGCCCCTGATGCAGACGGAATGGATGATGTTATCGCTCAGGCAGTAACTGCAGTCAATGATATGTCTGTCCAGGTGAACTGCAGGCGTGTTATGGTCTATCCCTATGCCCATCTGAGCAGTGATCTCGCTTCTCCGGATCTTGCAGTAGAGGCCCTGAAGTCGATTGAGTCAGCCCTTATTGCAGAAGGGTTTGAAGTGAAACGGGCACCATTCGGGTGGTATAAGTCGTTTACGGTCTCATGCAAAGGGCACCCACTCTCTGAACTCTCCCGGACGCTTAGTCCCTCGGAGGATGCAGTCAAGCCAGAGAAGAAAAAAATTATCCACAACTTCTTTGTCATGACCCCTGATGGGAAGAAGCATGATCTGACTGAGTTTACTGATGATTCTCCGTTTGGTGCCCTCATCAAGAAGGAGACCGGAATACCTGTTGCGGGGGGAGGTGATCCGATCCATGTTGACCTGATGAGGTCAAAGGAATTTGTGGATTATGAGCCGGTCTCTGATGTGGGTCATCTCAGATGGCTGCCAAGAGGGAAATTAGTCCGCGATCTTCTCGCTGATTATGCACTAGGCCTGGTTCTGGAGCATGGTGCCAGCCCGGTTGAGACACCGGTGATGTATGATCTCGCAGACAAAGCAATCTTCGAGCATGCCGATAAGTTTGGTGAGCGCCAGTACAGGTTCAAGAGTGGAAACCGGGATATGATGCTCAGGTTTGCAGCATGCTTTGGCATGTTCACAATCATGCGTAATATGCATATCTCACCGAACCATCTCCCGATGAAGATGTACGAACTCTCAACGTACTCATTCAGGCATGAGCAGAAGGGTGAAGTGATAGGGCTGAAGAGGCTTCGTGCCTTCACCATGCCTGACATGCACTCCCTCTGCAAAGATATGGCTGATGCGCTCCAGTGCTTTGAAGAACAACTTGCAATTGGCTGGAGAACGGGCCGTGACTTCGGCACTCAGCTCGTATCTGTCTTTAGATGTACTGAAGATTTCTACGCCGAGCATGAGGGATGGATTCAGAAGCTTGTTGCCCAGTCTGGTGTTCCGATTCTTATTGAGACCCTTTCTGATCGAGTCCATTACTGGATCGCAAAGATTGATCTTGCCGCAATCGATGGTCAGAACAGACCGATAGAGAATCCGACTGTCCAGATAGATGTCGAGAGTGCAAAGCGGTTTGACATTAAGTATCATCTGAATGATGGATCAGAGGTATTTCCCCCCATTCTTCACTGTTCACCAACCGGTTCAATAGAGCGGGTCTTCTGTGCCATTCTTGAAAATACTGCAAATCAGAAGGTGGCCCATCTCCCCACCTGGCTCTCTCCGACTCAGGTCAGAGTAATTCCTGTTGCAGAGCGACATGGAGCAGTAGCAGAAGAGATAATGACCTATCTGACAACTGCCGGCATCAGGACTGATTATGATGAACGTGAAGAATCAGTCGGTAAAAAGGTCAGAGAAGCAGGTATGGACTGGATTCCATACGTTGTGGTGATAGGTGATGCTGAGGCTGAATCTGGAAACCTGACTGTGACAGTGCGGATGAAGTCTGAACCTAATAAGCCGTTCAAGATGAGCTGCACCAAAGACGACCTGATTCAGACAATACGTGAGGAGACTATCGGCATGCCGGTTCGACCCCTCTACACGTCACGCCTACTCTCTAAAAAACCCCGATATATCTGATCTCTCCTTTTTTTGTACTGGTTCTCCCTGCTATGAGTGCATACCAGGGAGCTGGAATAAGTATTAGTTCTCTTTTTTATGTAGGATCCCCTGGATAAATGCCTTAATTACCATACCTACAGCAAAGAGACAGAGGAAAAGAACCAGCCACATCAGGATGCCCACATTCTCATGTACGACCGGTACATTTCCTATTATGTACCCTGCGAGTACCAGGCCTCCGGTCCAGAGTATTGCGCCGATGACATTATATATGATAAACCATCGGTAGTGCATATCTCCGACACCAGCAAGAAATGGAGCAAAGGTACGGACATAGGGGACAAAACGTGCGACAACGATCGTAGCGCCCCCCCACCTGGCGAAGAATTTGCGGGTGGTATCGATCCATTCACCTTTCACAAACCCGGAAAAACGCCCTTCCATAATTGTGGTTCCTGCATATCTCCCGATCCAGAAATTCACCGTATCTCCGAGAATTGCTGCGATAATGATCACCACCAGAAGAACCGGAAGGTTCAGAACACCTGATGCTGCGAGAGCACCGGCGATGAAAAGGAGAGAATCTCCAGGCAGGAATGGAGTTACGACAAAGCCGGTCTCACAGAAGATAATGATAAAGAGTACCAGATATATGAGCAGCCCAAGTTCCGCGGCCATTTGTGCGAGGGATTGGTCGAGATGGAGGAAGAGATCGAGTACATTTACCGACATAATATGGTAATATCTATTATACCCGGCACCTGATGAGGTTTGTCTGTTTTCTCTGGGATATTTCCCCATCATCAAGGACCCTGGAAGGTTTGATATCAGAAACGAAACAAGTGAAAAGTATGTCTGTCAGATTTTTTCTCTTAATAATTGTTCTTCTCCTGCTCCTCACGGGAACCGTGAGTAATGCAGAACACCCTTCATATGTTCCTGGTAATGAATCATTTCGCCCGGTATATTCGAATAACCTGACCGGATATGTCACCCCTGATTCCCCACTTCTGCTGCATACCGAGATTCGAGACAGTGATACCGGGTTTGTAAAAATATATGTATGGGGCTCTCATGAAACAAACGAATCAGAGACTAATTTTGATCTCTGGACTTCTCCCGGTCTTATGTGTGCACCGCAAACCGCGATTTTTAACTCGTCTACAGGTGAGTATCCTGAGGTAATTACCATTGTAAACAAGAGTAGTGAGTACTTGATTGCAGAACCTGGTGATTATAGCACTCTCGTGACGTCAGCTTCCGGAAGTGGTCAGGCAGATATCAGAATTCAATATGTCTATCATGATGCCATCGATATGGGCCTTATAGGTGACAATGACTATTCAGTATGGCCGATAACAATCCCTTCGGGTCTTTCACGTGCCATTTTTATTACAGAATCAGTCGCAGGAACGGATCTGGATCTCTTTATTCAGGATGGAACAACGCTGCCATCATCATTTGAAACATTTGACTATGCATCTACTTCAAATTGTACAGATTGCTGGGAAACCGGGATGGATAATTATGTTTCAGAAATGTTCTCAATAGAAAACCCGGTACCTGGTCAATATCTCATGGTGACATATGCAAAGGGTGGTAATGATTTTTTTATGTCCTACTGGATGGGTGTAGAATCAACAGGTAAGATTGCTTCTCCTGATACTTCGGGTCAGCATAATGGAAAATCTCAAATATCCGATATCAGTGAGAAATACCGGAATCTCCCGTTTATTCTGGATTATCATCCCAGATCCGAAGGAGAGAATGCCAGCCCGTTTGAGGAGAGAAACAGAGTATATCTCCCCAATCAGGGAGTTTGATTGATTTCGGAAGACGATACCACAGTGGAATTATTTGGAAACCTGATGGACCCAAGTATCTCTAATGCATAGTTACCATTATAGTCTGAAGCCGTCATCGATGAAAGATATGAGCCATAGGGCAATCTGTCTCTGATGACCTCTATCTTTCCTGTCACTCTGAGTGGGGTATATGGAGTATATTCCCATCGTGGTTCATCCCCAAAGAACCGTTCAACGATTTTGGGGATTATTATGTCCCCGGACCTGAGTTCAACCGGAGCCCTGGAGAAAATCATTTTTCCATCAGGATTGGTCTCATATGGAAAGAGGGTATAACTCATATTTCCGTTTTGTGGAGATCGTATCATATTGATGACTGCTTCTTTCATTCGTCCTCCCCTGATTATCTGAACATACCCAAAGAAATTCTCTCTACCTCCAATATCAACCCCGATAAATGAATGGAAGAATGGGACTTTCTCTCCAGTTACCGAATCTTTCAGGTAAAAGGTCTGGTCATCCGGATTCGGGATATATACATCAGGTTCTGAGGGGTAGATCGGCTCGGATTTTAATCCGAAAGAGTGGGTCCAGTTGGTTACTTCAGGCATCCAGTCGGTATCAACCCTGACATATGCCAGACCCTGATCATCAGTTACAATGAATTTTCCCCCCCCTAGTCTTCGAATCAGAGGTTTGCTACTATCCCGGCTCGTGTAGGTCATGTACTGTTCTATAAATGATTGCCAGTTTTTATTTATCGGTGAAGATTTTTCTATCGTCTTGAACTCATCAACTTGCTTCATTCTTGGAGAGAAAACTGATAATCCGTGGGATCCAGGCCGGGATCCATCATTTCGTTGATAAACAACTGCATCAGTAATAGCCGCAGTAACCTGATTAGCATGGTCTAATCCCCCCTGAACATTTGTACCTATTCGTGAGGTCATATCATAGAGATCAACGGTATACTCCTGATTTAATTGAGGATTATATCCATATCGCTGTGAATCTGATATGGCAGTACCGATCCCATTATAGGCAGAATTGTTGGTGATCTGCATCTCCATATATTGGGAAAAGCCGGAGAGATGTTCATCAATAGACTGGATCTTTGAAAGATCGATGAGAGCTAGGGTCTTCTTCATCTTTTCGTGATTTGGGTTGTCCATGTACGCATCAATCCAGACCCGGCCCCAATCCCTGATTTCCATATCCGGGTTCTGTGCCAGGGCCGAAAAAGGCAGGGAATAATCCCATCCATGCCCTGGTTCTACCTCCTCAGATACCATGAGGTAATGAGAAGATTCTTGTGTAACTTTCGCTATCTCATAACTTCCCATAAGGCACGCATCCATCGCGATCAGATCCCAGTCTATAGTGAAGGTATGGAGTGAGTTTTGTAATTCAGAGAGATCAAGGGGATCCATATCAAAATTTTCATCAAAACATAATCCGTTATAGCTACCTCCATGATCCCATAGTATCAGAATATTTCTGGAGTGAACCGGGAGAGAGGAAATTATCTCTAAAAACTGATTCAATCCATCCGAGGAACCCATATTAACCCGGCTGTCACGTTTCTGATATGATATTCCATTCCCAATTATTCCGTCCTGGTAATCTGATTCAAGATCTGTCAGATTTACCACCGTCATACCATCCCAACCGAATTTACGTGCTCCGCCATATGCCAGAATCAGATCAAATGCACCATTCTTATCTCCGATCCCTTTGAGCATCTCTCCAATATCACTGGTTGCCAGGTCATCCAGTGATTCCAGATCACTCCCAACCATATATATCGCCACCAGCGTCCGATTACCTGTTCCATTATCTGCAACAGCGACAGTTGATGAGAGTAAGAAAAGTGATAAAAAAAAGAGTGATACATATAGATTGATTCGCATGAATGAGAGATTCTTCCTGATATGTATTGAATATTCGTAAACCACCCCGCAATGATAATACCAGCTCATCATGGAATATCATACACTCGTGATTATGAAGATAGGCTTTTACGTGAATGTATTATGAATCTAATAGGAGCATACATGCGGGGCATTGGAATGAGATCTTATGTGATTGTCCTAATTTTTTCCCTGATTCTGATATCAGTGCTATCCTCCGGAGTGATGGCTTTCTCATCAGATGAGACGCAAATTCTTATCGTTGTTCCCTCTTCAGGGTATGATGAAGAGGTATTATCAGCGATCGAGAATATTAGTCTCTCGTATGGGATACCAGTGAGTCTTGTCAGTACCAGGAATGAGATAACCGGTGATGGCGGGAATACTAATGCAATAAACCTGACCGTTGCAGACGTATCTTCGCCTGGTTTTGAGGGAGACAATATTGCCCTCGTTATTATCGGGGGCTCCGGTTGTCTTGAACTCAGTGAGGATACCGGCCTGCTGGATTTGATAAGAAAATGGAATCAAAAAGGGGTTCTGATAAGTGCCATTGGTGAAGGACCGTTGGTGCTTGCAAAGTCAGGAATTCTTGCAAATATTTCTGCGACAGTCAGATATTCTGATCAAAATATCGATATTATGAAGAGTTGCGGTGCGAACTATCTGGATAGTCCAGGTGTTCTTACTGATCACATTATTACCGCCAGAAGTTCTGAAGATGCAACCGTTTTTGCACAAGCGGTATTGCGGCAGGTGATTTCTCAGCAGATCGCCCAATCCACCGGGGTGATATATCTGGGTGATACTCCTGCAAACCTTTCTGCGTATGTCATTCCAGAGCATCTGTCCGGGAGGGAGGTTCATGCGTTCAGAAATAATACACTCCTCACCGATTGGGATCACCGACCATATCCGGTAAATATGTCTGATAATATCGTGATCAGATCCGGATACCAGGACTGGGTCATCTCCTGTAATCCAAATACTCAGGCTTGTGTACTGTATGAGCCATTTTCTGGAATTTCTATTCCCTACGGATCTCTTCAGACCATACGCTCTGATCTCCTGGGAGATAGGCGTGACTTTTCCACGACATCCGGACGAGTCTCAGATCTCTTTCCTGATTCAACGCTCCGTGATTTCTTCAGAGCAGCCCCAGAAGTTGAAGCGTCTAACCTCAGTCTTGAAGAATGGACTGATGATATGAACAGTACTAATAAAACAATCAGTGATTGTGTGGGTGCTCTATTCGATGACATCTCTCTTAAAACACCGATCTGGGACGGACTTACTGCAACGGTATGTATTGTCGGTTCAGGGATAGATCATGGAACCCTGGATATTAGGACTGTGAAAGATGATGCACAAACCAGTCTTCTGTACTCCGGTGGTGTTATCACGGCTGATTCATGCTCCACCCTTCTCCTCAGTCAGGATGCTCTGCCGGGAACACAAGGGTTTGTGGTCCTTATAGGGGATGATGACTCGGTTATTGCTGATCTGAAGATTGTTCTCCCAGTCAGATCCTGACTACCAATTTTTTAGACAGAATAATATCCTGACAGATTAATAGAGAGAAATATATGATTCGAAAAGTGATTGTTGCTGTTGATGGATCTCCGGAGTCAGATACCGCTCTTCTCAAGATAATAACCGATATCGTACCCAAAGAGTGTGAAAAGTATGCGGTTTATGTCATCTCTCCATCCAAATATGCGACTATTGAAGGAGCTGCAGGATACGAAGGAATTTCCACCCTGCATGATATCAGAGACCGAATCATTGCAGAGGAACGTGAATTGGTGGGCAAACGGGTCAAAGAGATCGCGCAGGACCATGGAACAGAGATCCATCTGCTGGTCAGGCTTGGGGACCCGAGAAGCGAGATTTTGAAGGCCGCAGAAGAGATTAATGCTGATCTGATTGCTGTCGGATCAACCGGGAAAGGTCTTGGTCAACGTATCCTCCTTGGGAGTGTGAGCACGTATATTGTCACTCATGCGAAAATGTCAACGATAGTGGTTAGATAGGAATTGTAACACATTATAATAGATCATCAAGAATTTTTCTGTTGTTACCCATCTCCTTTTATTCAGGGCTGCTGAGTATAGCCTATGACATACAAGATCATCGCGGTAATTCTTATCTGTCTTCTCATCCTGACCAGTGGATGTGCAGGTCTTGAACGACAATCAGACTCTGGTTCTCAATTGAAAGAGTCACAATACCGCGCCACTGAGTCATCCGGATATGCAGCTCCTGATTCACCCTCATTGAAGCCAGCTATGGCACCACAACCGACCCAGGGTGTTCAAGGTTCCTCACTTAGTAAGGCTGAAAGTGCGAAGGATAAGGGACCATCAGGAGAGTCTGAACAGAAGATCATCAAGACCGGTACTATTCGTCTTGAGGTGGCTGACGTACCCTCTTCTGCAGCACAGATCACTACATTTACTGAAGAACTGGGTGGGCAGGTTCAATCATCGTCAGTCTATGCAGGTCAGAGTGATGAGTATACTGGTTCCCTCACAATCCGTATTCCTGCCGATAAGTTTGATCAGGCATTATCCGGAGTTTCCGCTCTGGGAAAAGTGACGAGTACCAGTATTTCTGCAGAGGATGTCACCGAAGAGTATGTGGATCTCTCTGCTCAGAACAGCGCTCTTGAAGGTCAGCTTGCACAATATAACCGAATAATGCTTCAGGCAGTCAATGTATCAGAGATCCTTACGGTGCAACGTGAGATTGAGCGGGTACAGGTTGAACTTGACAGAATCAACGGGAGAATGAAATATCTAAATAATCGTGTCTCCTTCTCCACAATTAGCATAAGTCTTTCTGAGCCGGCACAGGTCGTCACCTCCACCGGATACACGGTTGCATCGGTGATCAGTGACGGTATCTCTGGATTTATTGAGACGTTTGTAATACTCGTAGTCTTCTTCCTTTCAGTGCTTCCTCTCCTCCTTATTGGATTAGCAGGAGTCCTAATATATCGCAGGTGGAAGAGCAGTCATTCAGAGTAAGATCTCACCTTCTCTTTTCTCTTCCTGACTTCACTCAGAATCGATGACTCTTATTTTTCTAACCTCCAATCATCGGTATGAGTGCTGATTCTGATGTCACAATTCTCAAGGATGTCCTGATTCCTGGTGGCAGGGTATCTGATATCACATTATCCGGCGGGGTTGTATCCCATATCGGGTCTTCAGAAGGGAATGGAAGAATTATCAGATGTAATGGAAAGATCGTCGTTCCCGCTGCCATAGATATGCATGTCCATATGCGCGATGGCCCTCAGGCACAAAAAGAAGACTGGGCATCAGGAACCAGAAGCGCACTGGCTGGGGGGGTCACGATCGTCATAGATCAGCCAAATACGATTCCTTCACTTACTACCCCGGAACGTATCAGTGATCGGATCAGGCTGGCGACGAGCCAGGCATATTGTCAGTTTGGAATCAATGCAGGGGTCACAACAGATGCTGATCTTCGCGGTATGTGGTCAGCCGGGGCGATGGCGTTTGGGGAGACCTTTGCCGGCCCGTCGAGTTATGGTGAAGCATTACCTGAAGATATCCTCTCTCGTGCAATGGAAACAGTCAGGGATCTCGGCGGTTTGATGACCCTCCATGCTGAAATTGTTCATGCTGGCGATGACACCAGTCTGTTAACTCATACCGGACTCAGACCTCCTTCCGGAGAGAAAGGAGCAGTCAGTATGACCCACCGTATCAATACCCAAGGATGCAGGATTCATTACTGCCATGTCTCTTCAAAAGAGGCTTTGGATGAAATTATGCGAACCAATGCCGGTTCGATTGAAGTAACACCCCATCATCTCTTCCTTTCAACAAGCAGATTTGGAGATACTGATACGCGCGGCAAGGTAAATCCTCCTCTAAGGACCGAAGAGGATCGAAGAAGATTATGGGAATGCTGGGATATGATCGATGTTATCGCCTCTGATCATGCCCCTCATACTGTGAACGAAAAGAATATGCCATTTATTGAGGCACCATCCGGAATCCCCGGTCTTGAAACGATGGTTCCTTTATTGATGGCAGAGGTGATCAATCACCGGTTTCCAGTAACAGACCTCATTGAAAAGACCGCAACCAATCCTGCCCGAATCCTTGGGATATGCCCATCAGGGTTTGAGGTTGGATCCCGTGCTGACTTTTCAATTTATCCTACAGATCTTACAAAGATATCTGCTGATCTACTCTCCTCAAAAGCCGGATGGACACCATACGAAGGAATGGCAGGAGTATTCCCAGAAATAGTAATTATGAACGGTGTCAGTGCATATGAACATGGGGAATTTCCATGCAGGTCGCCGGTCTGGATCAAGGGAAGAGGCTATAACCCAGAAGCATAAAGTATAGAGAGTGCCTATCCTCATTTCCTATAGGTCCCCGGGAGATCTGATGAAGCATCAAGAGATGATCCATGGGACAACCCGGAAATGGTACATTTTAACGGCACCGCCTGGCAGAGGGCGTTTAATGGGTGAAGTTACGGCAACAGCCACTGATGAACACCATTTGTTAATGCCGGGCGACAACTCTTATGGTAACGCCTGAACAAATCAGGCCAGCACTTGTTTCTTGCGATGATGGAGTAATTCTTACGGTAGAGGTTACTGCAGGGAGCCGAAAGGAACGATTTCCAGCAGGGTATAACACCTGGAGGCATGCAGTAGGCATTCAGGTCAAAGCTCCAGCTCTGGAAGGAAAGGCGAATAAGGCTATCACTCACCTGATTGCAGATACTATTGGAATCTCCCGAGCGGGTGTCAGCATAACTACCGGTCAGACATCAACCATCAAACGAATCAATATTTCAGGTGTTTCTCTTCATGATATCATTGCATTTCTGACTGACCGGATAGATTCATAATTGCGTTTGACTCCTTTTCTCTCGTCTCGGGATGAGCCTTTTCGCTTATATTAAATACTTTGTGAGTCATTGAAATGCCTGTATGATCATGAATCAGATCCTCATCGGAGGTATTGGGATTGTATGAGCAGGAGACTACAAAATACCGGATACATCTCACCGTACAGGCAGATGGGGTGGTTGAGCGATCCGATGTAGTCGGGGCAATATTCGGGCAGGTCGAAGGACTCTTGGGAGCTGATCTTGAACTACGAGAACTCCAGAGACTAGGTCGCCTGGGTCGAATCGATGTCAAGATTCAAAGCCGGTTTGGTAAGTCCACCGGAGAGATTCTCATCTCAACCTCGCTCGACCGTGCCGAGACAGCAATTCTCGCTGCTGCGATGGAGACTATCACCCGGATAGGACCGTGCTCTGCGCAGATCTCCGTGCAGAACATGGAGGATATCAGAGTTACGAAACGAACACAGATCATCGAACGTGCTCGTTCGTTGCTTCTTGAGTTTGATGAGCCCGGTATCGATCCAGAATCACTTATCGATGCCGTACGTGAAAGCCAGCGAATTGAGAAGATAGAAACCATCGGTCCAGATAATGTTCCTTCAGGGCCGAATGTGCTCAGTTCAGATGCAATAATTGTGGTCGAAGGAAGGGCGGATGTGATTAATCTGCTCAAATCAGGAATTAAGAATTCTATTGCAGTAGAAGGGACAAGTGTACCCGCGACAATCATCTCACTCTGTCATAAAAAAACAGCTACTGCATTCCTGGATGGTGACCGGGGCGGTGATCTCATTCTGAGAGAACTTCTCGAGGTTACTGATATTGACTTTGTTGCGTATCCTCCAAGAGGGGAGTCTGTTGAGGATCTCACCCGCAAAGAGATCATCAAGGCATTGCGAAATAAAGTACCCATCGACTATGTTCTTGAGGATCGGGTTGCTGAATATCTTGCAAGCCGGGATCATGAGTCTTCCGGAGAAGATCTGCAAAAAAATTCTGATCCAGTATCAGATCGTTCTATGCCATCTCAACAACCTGTTGAGAATACACCTGCTCAGGAAAACGCTGATCTTGTAATCTCTGATGACCCCTCTTTTGAGCCGGAAAAGAGCACTCAGTGCCAGACCAGCTCAGTCTTTTCTCATATCAGTGAGGTCAGAGAGAAGGGAATACTCAGAATGGTATCCAAAGATGGGGGCATTGTCGCAGATATGCGGGTTTCCGATTTTGACTCTGCACCATTTCCAGAAAACCAGCAGCTTGCCGGGGTCGTTATCGATCAGGAAGTGAATCAGAAGATCCTTGATCAACTCTCAATTCTGGGAATCAGGTATCTGGCAGCTCCCTCGTTTTCCGGGATTGTCAGAAGGCCTGCATCGATCAGGCTAATTCCATTCAGATAACATAAAACTGGCTCATTTTTTTATATTTTTCCACCACATACTTATGCTACGGAGTGGCTGATGCAGAAAGAAGAACTGATTTCACTCCATATGATGCTCCTTGATATGAAGGATTATCTCGTGTTGCATAATTCTGACTGCGATTTTACTGAATATGATGCGCTAAAGATAACACCTTCACAGGTACATCGGAGCAAAATGGAGCACAAGTATGCGATATTTGTGTTGGGAAATGCGATTGCAAAAGCGATGAAGGATGAAGAGAACCCATCAACAGATCGGATGAGTGCCCGTATGAACCAACTTGCAGAAAAGACTCTTAAAGATATTGAGGCTGGCTGCTGATATCTCTCCCCTTAATCACTGTTTTTCAATCCGGCTCTGTTCAACCAGGTAATCAGCCAGATACCTGGGGATAGGTGCTTCCATGCAGTGCCAGTTTGGTGTTCCGTTAACCTCAAGTACGGTGTAGGACCCCTCATGTATGAGCAGATCAACACCGGCATAATCCACCCCGACACATTCTGCCGCAGCAGCAGCAATATCATTCATATCACGGTCAATATGTACTGCGGATCCGCACCCCCCCTGGTGGATGTTATGGGTAAGGCTATCAGAGACCCGCATGATAGCTCCTACAGCCTGACCATTTATAACAAAGATTCTAAAATCACGATCATTGGGAATGTATTCCTGAAGATAAAAGGGTGGATCTCCAAGCTGTGCTTCATCGGTGATTAGCACAATTCCTACCCCGTCAAATCCATAAACCGGTTTTGAAACTACCTTCCCATGAGTTCGGATAAATTCACCGGCAAGATGGCGTGATTCAGTAAAAAAGGTTGTTGGAGTGGGAACTTTGTGTTTGTAAAGAAGGGCTGAAGTCATAACCTTACTTGCACAGGTTACTATGCCTTCTGGCGGGTTGATCACCCGGTTGTTCAGAGATAGTGCAGACAGAGCTTCAAAATTCTGCCCATTCTGCCTGATTCCACAAGCCCAGATGGTCTCTGCATCCATAGTGGTTGAGAAAGGATCGATAGCCTCCAGATATACAGCCTGATATGGCTCGCCCATCCGATCAAGTTCATCCATTACCATACGGGTGGAGTTATCTGAAGGGATATCAGTAGGTTTTGGTATTATCGTTATCATAAGAATGAAAAAGAGGTTATTCTAATGGTTTGCTGTACTTCTTCCAGATCTTCTCGCGATATACCGGTCCGCTATTGTAGGTGCAGAAGGGTATCAGGGTTCCGTCAGGAGTTGCATAGTGGATACAACACCGATTAACCCGGTCTATGTCATAATTGAAGTTGTCCATAAAATGCATAGTCCCGATAAAGAGGGTATTCCAATGGAACTCTCGTAACGAATCAAAATTATGGGTTATTAACGTTTTTCCTAGATTTTTCCAGATATCTGCACCATGACCTTTATCCTTTTCTTTGACTTTATTGTACAGGTCACGGATTCCATTAATTGCTACCATCTTTCTGGAGAGGGGGCCACACTTCTCAAGTTTTCGGGTTAATTCCTCAATGGATTCAAAAAAAGCATCGACATCAACCATACGGTTAATCGGGATGATTCCTTCTTCTTTTACAAAGGCATATGTGGCAGCTCCACAATGCTGATGAGCAGTAAACCGGATCTGGGGTTTGCCGGTGTATGTTTCAATAAACTCACTTACTGGTATCACACAGGGGACTGGGTAGAAATCAGTTTTCAGGATCATCCCATCGGTCTGTAACTCGATCCGGTCAAGCAGTTCAGGGATTGTAATCCGTTCCCTTGATATCATCTCAGTATTTGCAGCTCCGGTAAAGGAGACAGGCTGGAAATTGACTCCCCTGACAGTTCCGATATGATCTGCAGCAAATCTAATAATTGCTCCAAGTTCATGATCGTTCTTTGTCTTGATAATAGTTGGAACAAGCACAATGCCCAGTCTGACCTTTTTACAGTTTTCAATTGCCCTGATATCATGAACTAATTTGGAATTTGTCTCACTGGATACACCATCAAAATGCAGATATACAGTTGAAAGCCCTGCTTCTTTAAGCTGAAAAGCCATATCCGGATTATTTGCAAGAGTCAGGCCGTTTGTTGCCAGCTGAACCTGTTTGAACCCAACCTCCTTGGCCATTTTGATGATCTCAAGGAGATCGTCACGCATGGTTGGTTCACCTCCGGCAAACTGTACTGCCGGGGCGGGATTTGGTCGTTCCGCTCTGAGCAGGGTCAGCATCCCGCGAATCTGATCAAAGGTAGGTTCATAGATATACCCACAGGCACGCGCGTTAGCAAAACAAAAATCACAGTTGAGATTGCATCGATTAGTAAGATCAATATTTGCTAGAAGGGTCTGTGAATGATGGTGATTACAGATACCACAGTCTTCCGGACAAGAATTTACCTCAGCTATTACCTGTGGATTCTCAATTCCGTTGCCCTTGCTGCCATAACGGTCAAATTTTTTATAGAGTTCTGCATCATCCCAGTACAGGTACGAAAAATAGCCATGCTCAGGGCATGTCCTGTTAATGTAAACTTTATTATTAATATCCTGAATCTCTGCATCAAGAACCCGGGTACATACCGGACAGAGACTTTTGGTCTTTTTCAGAAGAATCATATATCAGCCACCACGTGGACCTGCTTGATAGAACAATTGCTTGTATCTGTTATTTATGCAGAATGGACCCTTATATTTATTCAGGAGTGAGCATCTATAATCTTCGATCTCCTATTCGTAGTAATATCCGCATTCTGGATAATGCTTCCTGCATATGTACCCAATTCAGCTGCAGCAGCAGTTGGAGGAGGGCGCCCTGTAGACGCGGGCGCATGTTGGTCTGATGGTCGGAGGATTCTGGGTGATGGAAAGACTGTACGCGGTTTTATTGGAGGAGTCTTCTTCGGGTGTCTGACTGGGCTGGCCCAGATGCAGGTTCAGGAGATATCCTTCCTGTCTCTTCTGCCTCACATGACTCTGATCCCGATATTTTTACTCGCATTCGGGGCATTACTGGGAGATATGGTAAAGAGTTTTTTTAAGAGAAGGGCAGGCATTGACCGTGGGGGTAAATGGCCACTGGTGGATCAGTATGATTTTGTTGCAGGTGCGTGGATATGCCTTCTCCTCGGGGATCCCTCATTTGCAATGACATACCTGACCCTGCCGGTAATTATTGCAACACTTATCCTCACACCAATTCTGCACCGGGTTGTAAATATTATCGGATATAACATGGGAGTTAAGGATGTTCCATGGTAGAGAAATTATTACTGACTCATCTTATCGAAGCTGAAGCTATACAATTTGGAGATTTTGTTCTTGCCTCGGGAAAAAAGAGCACCGTTTATGTTGATATCAAGAAGGCGATAACAGATCCGATAATCCTGCGCACAATTGCCCAATCAGTAATGGCATTAAAGCTTCCCTTTGATCTGGTAGCTGGGGTGGCGGTAGGAGGCGTCCCACTTGCAACTGCGGTGTCTCTCGAGTCTGGTCGACCATACTGCATCATACGCAAAGAGCAGAAAGGCCATGGTCTCTCTTCTTTGATTATCGGAGATGTCAGGGGGAATACTGCTCTGATGATCGAGGATGTTACAACTTCAGGGGGTTCAGCACTTTTCGGTGTTGAACAGATCAGGGCTGCCGGAGGAATTATTACTTCCATTGTCACGGTGGTTGATCGCGATGAAGGAGCAACTGAGATGCTGGCATCTTCAGGAATAACGTTGATCCCTCTGGTGAGCATGAGTGATCTCCTGAAAGAGCAGAAGATATAATTTCAAAGGGTCAGGTTTGGTAGAATCTGAATCGATCATTTTTCTCATCATATTATCGAATGGTCCGCGCTGGGTGTATACATTGGGTCTTTACAGGACTGAATTATCCGGATTGGATCGTCAGAATAATTACCATTTGAAGAAAGATATTCAGGGGCAGGGTATCAGGACCAGTTTTCCATTCAGGATGGTTTTATGAATCAGGATGGAACCTGAAGATACGGTCCTTTCAGGACTCCATAGACACCCTGTTTCCGGGATGGTGAAGTCTCCCGGCACGTCGCGCATCACTCCAGCAGGGAGAGCATGAACAATACTCATCACGCGAACAGAGATACTATAAAGGTCCTCGTTGTTGGAAGCGGGGGCAGAGAGCATGCAATAGCATTAGCCCTGTCAAAAAGCCGCAATGTTTCGGTGTATGCCGCATTAGCACGGCTTAATCCTGGCATTGTATCACTTGCAACAGAAGTCCTGGTGACATCTGAGACTGATACTACAAGGATTGCACAATTCTGTACTGAACATTCGATAGGGTATGCATTTATCGGGCCTGAAGTCCCGCTTGAGGCGGGGATTGCAGATTCTCTCGCTCAGGCAGGTGTTCGATGTGTGGGACCGGTCAAAGCAGCGGCCAGGATAGAAACAGATAAGGCATTCTGCAGAAATCTGATGAAAAAATATAAAATTCCAGGCTTACCTGAGTATTATATTTTTCACCAGGCAGATGATGCACTAGAATTTCTTGCTCATGCCGGGCATGATTATGCAATTAAACCATTCGGCCTGACCGGAGGAAAGGGGGTCAGAATCATGGGTGAGCATGTTGACCGGAATGGGGCATGCGAGTACGTGCGGGAGCTGGGGGGTGATGTTGTCATTGAAGAACGTCTGATTGGTGAAGAGTTTACCCTCCAGGCGTTTGTCGATGGTATCAATCTGGCTCCGATGCCCTTGGTTCAGGATCATAAGCGAGCGTTTGAGGGTGATACCGGTCCGAATACCGGAGGTATGGGTTCTTTTACTCTTCCTGATCACCGAATGCCATTTGTGGATGAGAATGACTATAACCAGGCTCTCCAGATTATGATTCAGGTCGTCCGTGCTCTTGCAGATGAAGGATCTCCCTTTGTCGGAGTGCTGTATGGCCAGTTTATGAATACTGCACATGGCCCGATGGTCATAGAATTTAATGCCAGGTTTGGCGATCCTGAAGCGATGAATGTGCTCAGTCTCCTGACAAGTGATCTCGGGGATATTGTCAGAGCAGTAACATCCGGAACTCTGGATTCAATACCGGTCACCTTTGCGCAGAAAGCAACAGTCTGTAAGTATCTCGTTCCTGAAGGATATCCAGATGAGCCGGTAATTGGTGCAGAAATCAGACCGGGACCAACTGGTGAAGCGCTTTTATATTATGCAAGTGTGTTAGCACAGGATGATCATCTCATTACCCAGTCTTCACGCACCATGGCATTTGTCGGGACAGGGGATACTCTTGAAACAGCAGAACAGATTGCAGAGGCTGCTTCTGCTGCAGTCACCGGTCCGGTGAGACACCGTGCAGATATTGGAACGGTAACGGTCCTTAACAAGCGCATCACTCATATGCGGGAGCTTAGATGAAGAAAGATTTCATCTCGATACTTGATATTTCCCGTGAAGAACTGGGTGAACTGATCAGCACCGCCCTTAGGCTGAAAGAGGAGCGGAGGGTTGGAATATTTCCTCCGCATCTTTCTCAGAAAACTCTCGGAATGATCTTTGAGAAGTCATCAACCAGGACCCGTATCTCCTTTGAGGTAGGTATGTATGAACTGGGAGGACATGCGTTATTTCTAAATCCCAAGGATATGCAACTGGGCAGAGGTGAGGATATTAAGGATACCGCACGGGTCATGTCACGGTTTGTCTCTGCTATCATGATCCGGGCAAACTCACATGAAGAGGTCAAAGAGCTGGCAGCACATGCAGATGTCCCGGTTATCAATGGTCTATCAGATAAGGAGCATCCTTGTCAGATTCTTGCAGATATTATGACTATCGTTGAACAACTGCACCGTACTGAGAAGGTCAAGGTTGCCTGGGTTGGGGATGGAAATAATGTCTGTAACTCGTTGATCCTCAGTTCAGTTCTGACCGGGATGGAGGTCAGAATCGCCTGTCCTGCCGGGTACCTCCCTGATGAGCAATATATCCAGATGGCTCATGAGAAAGGGGGAACGATAATTGTTGAGGAGGATCCAATCGTTGCGGTCAGGAATGCTGATGTTGTTATGACCGACACCTGGGTCTCAATGGGGCATGAAGAGGAGACCCGGCAACGTGAAAAGGTGTTTGCACGATATCAGGTAAATACTGCTCTTCTTTCAGAAGCCAGACCAGGTGCGATTGTAATGCATTGCCTTCCGGCTCATCGGGGTGCAGAGATCACGGATGATATTATTGATAGTAAGCAGAGTGTTGTCTGGGATCAGGCAGAAAACCGGCTTCATGTGCAGAAGGCACTGCTCCTTCGGCTCCTGGCCGGTTCATAAATGAATTTATTCACACCTTTTTTTTCCATATATTTGGATCCCTTGAGTCAATCTTGTTCATCTCTGACTCAGGACTGATGGAGATCCGAGGTGATTAAGGAAAGAATATATGTTCTAAAAAAACAGGTAGATCATTATAACTATCCTGATCAATGTGATACAAGTCATACCATCCAATTGCATTTCTAAGTTATTCGGTTGAATTTTATGGTCAAAATACCAGCACTCAGTGAATTATCATTTAAACATCTGATAAGTCTGGTTATATTGACTGCACTAATTTTGTCTGTCTTAATCAGTTCCTATGCCTCGTATACAAGTATTGATACCTACATCATCCATGAATTCAACCGGCAGGTAAATGGATCTGAAGAGTATCTGGTAAGTTCAACAACCTACATCCATCATGGATTAAAACTTTGGGATACGACGTATGATCAGACGGTGATGGACCTTGCCGAAAGGGTTGCAGCGTCCTATTATGCTAACGATAATAATATTTCTGCAATTAATCTCAGCCAGATTGCACAAGAAGTGCCAAAAATCTATCTGGGAAAAATCGAAATTAACATCATTAACGAAAGTGGGATGATTAATGCCACGTATGGGGGAAAATTAGGGCAGGACTTTTCGGGTTGGGGAGTTTTTTTTGATGATCTTACCTCCATACGCAATGGTCAGGAGTATGTACCTGATCGGGTGGTTAATGGATTTAACACTTCAGCGCCGCTCATGAAATATGGGTACCTTCCCACTGAGGACCACCGGTTTGTTATCGAACCTGCAATTAATGTAAGTACTGATCAGAAATCAGAGCGGTCAAATCTCTCTTATCTCTCTCTTATGTCTCGGGCACAGGATCTGAATTCTGATATTATTGGTATTAGTTTTTACAATAGTATGTTTAAACAGGTCTTCGTTACCACTCGTGAACAAGGACCATGGAACTACTCATGGAGAAAAGATGCAGTGCCAAAGGTCTTTAAAACTCATCTTTTAGAGGAGCATATAGATGAGAGGAATAATACCCTTGTTAGATATCGATACCTCCCGATTCAGGAGGACAATTCTCCATCATCCAGATATATGGATATGGTTGCTGAATTTGTATATACTACTGAACGGGTGGAAAAGCAACGAAATACCAATGCTATCCTGCATATCATTCTTGCCATCATTGCAATCTCCTTTGTTATCATCATCGGCTATCTCATTTTATCCCGGCTAACACGTCCAATTCAGCAGATTGTTGAGGATATTGATCGAATATCATCAGGAGATCTTACCCATTCGGTGCGGAAATCGTCTCATGCCGAGATCAACCGTATTGCTGAGGCCATCAATCAGATGGTTGCCCAGATCCATTTCCATATGAGAACAATAAAAGTATCAGAATCACGGTATTTTGGGCTTTTTAGAACTTCCGCAGATGCGATAATTATTCTGGAGGGATCTACTGTTATTGCTATGAATCGGGCCGCAACTGACCTGTTGAAAGTGACAGAACAGGATTCCGTGGGCAAACCGATTACTGCCATTTTTGGAAAAATTGGGGAAACGATTTCAGAGATGATAGGTAGCGGTTCTTCAGGAGCATATGAAGGGTATTCAGAGCGAACCATCATTCTTTCCACAGGCAAAGAGGAGATGTTTTTGAACCTTCGCCTGACACAAGTGGAGGCTGAAGAACAGCTGTTAAACCAGGTTCAGATCCGTGATATGTCTGATCAAAGGAGAATGTATATTGCGAATGCTGAGCGGGATGTTCTTCGTACTTCATATATGCAGATTCAGACAATCCTGCATCTTCTTCCTGATCCCACATTTATCATCGATAATTCCGGTGTAGTTCTTATCTGGAACCAGGCGATGGAGACGATGACCGGAGTGGCTGCGAGCGAGATGATAGGGAAAGGGGAACAGGCGTATGCTGTCGCTCTCTATGGGCATCACCGTGAGATGCTCATTGATGTAGCGCTCCATCATGATGAAAGAAGGCAAACACAATATCCAAATATAGAGCAGCATGGCGGAGTGTTTAGGACAAATATTTGGCTTGAGGGTAAAGAACAAAGAAGGTATGTTTCGGCGATCGCGTCAAAAATTAGCGACTCCCATGGAAATTTTATCGGTGCGATTGAGTCAATCAGAGATATCACCAGTCTCAAGCTTACCGGGGAAGCTCTTGCAATCGCAAATAACAAGTTAAATTTGCTCTCCACCATCACCCGTCATGATGTACTGAATAAGGTAATGATAGTAAAGATGAACCTCTATCTTCTAGACGGGCTAATTCTCAACCAGGATCAGCAGGATTCTATGATGGTAATTTCTCGGTCACTTGCCTCTATTGAGCAGTTTGTAGCTTTTACCAAGATGTACCAGGATATCGGGGTGAAAGATCCCATCTGGCAGAATATTGGTGAGGTTTTTGATCATGTTCAGCGTCAGCTAGATCCCGGCAACGTGCAGATAACGATCTCTGTCTGGAACCTCCTCGTATATGCCGATCCTCTATTTGAAAAAGTATGTTATAATCTGATAGAGAATGCAATCAGGCATGGGGGCAAGATTACAGAGATCCAGGTATATGCACAGGAATCCGGGAATGAACTCCTGGTATCAGTTCAGGATGATGGGGATGGAGTTCATGATGATAGTAAAGAGATCATTTTTGAACGGGGGTATGGCAAAAACACGGGGTACGGATTATTTTTAACCAGAGAAATTCTCTCCATGTCAGGGATTTCAATACAGGAGAAGGGAGTGTATGGTAAAGGGTGCAGATTTGAAATCCAGATCCCCTCAGACCGATATCATGCCAAATAATGTATGTTTAAAAAAAAGGCAGAACGGATGCAATATATTCAATCAGGGGATATTGACAAGTCCTGCGGAAAGACCAAGGTGGTCCATCACTCCCGCTGCAGCAGAGAGACCCCCATCAAGATACACTGCTCCAATGAGAGCCTCCATACATTCGGCAAGGACACGTCCTGATGTCCAGACATGCATCCGCTCTTCCCCCTTTCCCCATAAGATATAGGACTGGAGATCACACCGCTCGGCTGCCTGCCTAAGAACGGTCATATTTACCATATCCATCTTTTTTGCAGAGACATCACCCTTATCAGACTCACCACTGGATATGATACCGGTGAGTATGACCAGTTCAATAACGGCATCCCCCAGGGTAGCATAAGCATCCATATGGAGATCAGTAGAGACGCCCTTTTCCATCGCATAAGCCCGACGGGTCAGGGCCCGGGTGAGAAGGGAAGGCTGGGTAAATTCGTACCCAGTAACCTGTTCGATATCCGGACCAGACTGATTCTTGACCATCGTAGATTCAGGATGATCCTGTCAGAAGCTGGCATATACTCTGGGCTGCTTTTTTAGCACCACCCATAGCAAGGATTACTGTGGCTGCTCCGGTTGTGACATCTCCTGCAGCAAATATCTTTGGATGAGAGGTCTTTCCCGCCTCATCAGCGATCACATTCCCTGCCCTCCCCCGCTCAAGTCCTTCGATCTCTCTCACCAGCATTGGATTAGGACCCTGACCGATGGCCTGAATGACAACATCACAATCAATGACAAAGGTATCACCATCAATCGGTTCCGGAACCGGTCTTCCACTGGCATCAAGATGACACATCTGCATCCTGACACATTCAATACCGGTAACGACCTGTTCCCCAAGGATGGCAACCGGATTAACACAGGTGATGAACTCGATCTCTTCCTCTTTTGCGTGGTGTACTTCAGCAAGCCGGGCTGGAAGATCTTCTTCCCGTCTCCGATAAACGAGCGTGACCTTTGCACCCATTCGGCGGGCTGTTCGTGCAGCATCCATGGCTACATTTCCTCCCCCCACCACGACAACCCGGCTGCCTTTGGCAATCGGGGTATCATATACAGGGAATCGGTCAGCATGCATCAGGTTAACCCGGGTCAGAAATTCATTCGCTGAGTACACTCCGTTTAGATGTTCTCCCGGAATATTCATAAAATACGGAAGGCCAGCTCCGGTACCCAGCATCACTGCATCAAATGAAGTGAGCTCTTCGATAGAGACACTTCTTCCGACAAAGTTATTCAGTCTGACTTCAACTCCGAGTGAGAGGATCTGACCGATTTCCGCTTTTACAATATCTTTCGGAAGTCTGAAAGCTGGAATACCATAGGTCAGGACACCCCCGGCTTCATGGAGGGATTCGAATAGAACAACTGAATGCCCCTCTTTAGCAATTTCTCCGGCTGCAGTTATTCCAGCCGGACCTGATCCGACTATCGCAACACGCTTTCCTGTTGCGGGTTTGGGTGTTAGGGAGGGAAGGCCTGATTTACGTTCTTCGTCTGCCACAAATCGTTCCAATTGTCCAATCCTAACCGGTGTATCTTTGTTAGAAAGGATACAGAGTATCTCACACTGCGTCTCCTGCGGGCATACTCTGCCACAGATCGCTGGCAGCATATTCTGCTCTTTAATCGATGCAGCAGCCTGTACAAAATTTCCTTCAGCGATGAGTGCGATAAATGCAGGAATATTAATATTAACCGGACATCCATCGACACAGGCTGGTTTTTTGCACTGAAGACATCGTGATGCTTCAATCTGTGCTTCAGTTGGAGAAAGGCCAGTATCTACCTCTTCAAAGTCATGAATTCTGACTTCTGGTGATCGATCGCCCATTATGTTCCCCCCCTACAGGAGCACGATTGTGTATTCCATCTGGCAAGGGCCTCTTTCTCCTGATCCATGTAGTACCGCTGGCGCTGCATAAGAAGATCAAAGTTTACCTGGTGAGCGTCGAATTCAGGACCATCAACACAGGCAAACACAGTCTTTCCCTCAACCTGGCATCGACAGGATCCACACATCCCGGTTCCGTCGACCATAATCGGGTTGAGTGAGACAAAGGTCTTGATCGCCTTCTCCCTGGTTGCCATAGAGGTTACTTTCATCATTATAGTCGGGCCGATTATCCAGACAGCATCAATCTCCCGCTCTGCAATGAGCTGCTTGAGAATGTCTGCAGCAAAGCCGTGATGACCCCTGGACCCATCATCTGTTGCAACAAAGAGCTCATCACAGACTTCACGCATCTCATCCTCAAGGATGAGCATCCCGGCATTGCGAGCACCAATGATCCCGACAACAGTATTTCCTGCAGCCCTGAGTGCCTGGGCTATACAGGGGGTAGAGGCAATCCCTGCTCCCCCACCGACAATGACACAGGTGCCCCAATCCTTAACTTCACTGGGGTGCCCGAGAGGGCCTACGATATCAGATATCGCATCTCCTTGTTTTATTGCTGCAAGAGCATAAGTGGTCTTGCCCACTGCCATAAAGATGATCCTGACCAGATCACCCGAAGCGCGGGATATAGTAAGGGGAATTCTCTCACCGGCCTCATCAGTGCGGATTATTACAAACTGCCCGGCCTTTGCATTCCGGGCAACATGTGGTGCATTGACCCAGATTTCAAAAATTTTGTCTGCGATCTCTCGCGATTTCTCGATAATATACAAAAAATGTCACATCCGGAAAAACTGGTCTTATGCCTTATTTATTGGTCGTCCAGCTTCTTCACTTTACGCACTCGGACTGCAACTCCGCGTGTGGATCTGATCATCTCATCAGCACCCATCGCCGCCCTTCCGGTAGCCATCGCTTTATCCCCAATAACCAGAACTTCATCACCTTCTCGGATCCGTGGGTCTGCCTGTACTACACCTGGAGCAAGGATATCACCCTGGGGGACAAAGTTATCAATATACACCCGGTATCCGGTTTCGATCATCTGCCACCCTTCAAAGGTTGGTCTGAAGAGTCCGGTCGTCGGTTCCAGTGAGAATATCTGTCTGCGTCCCTGTTTAACCACAACTTCTGGATAAGAACCTTTCATTTCAAGGCCGGGAACCCTGAGATCATAGCCAAACTGAACTGAAGCCATCCCCCTAATGATAGCGGATTTAATCTTCCGCTCACCAGCAAGTGCGTCATTGAGTGCTCTGAGTGCCGAGGGATCTGTTGGCCTGGTGTCACAAGTGGATTCAAGTGCTATTCCAGCTGCTTCTGTAGCCTGCTTTGCGATGATGAGAGCATCCCCGTCCAGATGAGCGATTACCCGGCGGTACTGGTGCTTCTGAAAGTATTTAGTTAGGATATCACCGATCTGGAATCGTTCTTCATGGTCCCAGTACCCGGTGACCGGTACATCGTACTGGGCAGCCGGGTACACCATTTCAAGTTCACGGGGGACCAGGCCGAGCGGAGAGGTGAGGATCAGCTCATGTGCCCGTCTTCCAATCGCCTGCATGAATTTTTTATGAGTCTGAGAGAGTGAGTATGGCTTTCTTGCAGAGCAGGGAAGAAGCACGGCCACATCTGCGAGCGGAGGAATATACCGGTTTAACAGTCTTTCCGCGAACCGCTTTACTTCAGGCCGGTGCAAGCTGTCACCAGATGTCGCAAAAAGGGTTGTAGGCCGGGTGACCGGCGTATGCTGCTCCATATATCCAGTCCGATCTATGAGTCGTACAATGGATACATATTCTGGTCTGACCCTGCATCTTCCGTCCAGAAGATCTCTGAAAGTATTGTTTTTGATACGTGTCCTGATCACTGCAAGTTCCTGATTCAGGGCATACCGATTATGTGCTTTCAGGTCTCCAGCCTGACAACCAGGGCAATTACACAGTCCGTCTTCCATAACCGTTACCGGGTGATCTCCATCAGCAAGGCAGAATCTATATTGTGCTGATTTCAGATCCACCCCGGTATAATCAAAGAGATCAAATCCGGCATGAACCAGAACGGCTACATTTTCAGGTAAGGCATTACCAGGATAATACCAGCAGGTGTCAGGAACTACTCGTTTCTTTAGTTCCTCAAGTTGTCTGACAAATTCCCGGGTCTGACCAAAAATGGTATGCCAGTTTGATGCAAGGAGCACGTCACCTGATACAAAAGATTCATCAACCTGGATATGGATTGGTTTTGGCTGCTCACCATCAGGTTTGAAAAATCTGCTGACAAATTCCTGCCTGTCAGTAGGGAAAAAGGTAACTCCTTTTCTGGATGTAAGAGCCGGAAAGATCGCAGATGTATCATATGCTCCGGGCAGAGAATACTCGGCGTTATCAAGCCTGAGTCTTCCGACCCTGGCAGTTCCATCCCGGGTTGTAAATTCACAAGTCCTCACAGATCACCTCCACCCCTGGTGCCATATTCAGAACGATCTCCTTCCAGCAGGACCGGCACCTGACGGTGATGGTTGCCTGTGGATTGGCCTTCACTAGTGCATCAATTCCCTTGCAACCGGATCTGACCATATCCTCATCCCAATCAGGAATCTCACTCTGCCCGATTGGAAAGGTTTCTGATAGTTCAGGTGGGTAGGGTCCAAAGGGAGGTTTGAAGAAGTATACCTGATCATACCCCTTTTTCATCTTCTGGTCAAAGGTTACAAGTGCTGAGGTTCCAACGTTGAACCGTGGTATCATGGCATGATACCTGAGCACTTCAGTTCGCTGGCAGCTTTCACTCCCCCGGTAAAAGAATCGTCTTTTTGAGACCCGGTCCTGTGCAACCAGTTCTGGGGTAAAGGTGAGTAATTCGCGATATCCTCTGAGCAGCTGTGGATGTCCACGACAACGCTCATCCACCAGTTCCCAGAGCACTCCATCGCGGATAGCCTGCCTGATTCGCATGATCTCGGCAATGGTCACATGGAGGTTGTGCAAGGCCAGTAGCCGCTCTTTTTCAGGTGACTTCTGCAAGGACTCTGCTGTATGAGACCGACAGACCTGGCAGGGGCACGGAAGATATGAGAGTTCGCTGAGATGATAACTTCCATGCACGGTCATGTATCGGCCATCTTTAGCATAGAGTGCATATGCTGCCGAGTCGAAGAGATCGCATCCCATTGCAACAGCCAGCGCAAACATGGACGGGTGTCCGGCACCAAAAAGATGAACACAGACTCCCGGATCCAGGCCTCGTTTGGCTGCCATGACAACCTTTACCAGATCCTTGTACCGGTACGCTTCTAGCAGAGGGACCACAGCACCAATCGGGCAGAACCGAAGACCCATTTCTGAGATCTCCTTACCAGCCTGCTCCCTGAGATCCAGAAAGAGACCTCCCTGAACCGGTCCGGCGAGGGTATGATGCTGATGGTCGGCATATCCATATGCCTCACGAAGACGTTCAAGAGTAATGCCCAGTTCTTTCTCTACTGTTTCCTTATCTGAATCTGGATGTGTCGGAATATCAAGGGGAACAATGATGTCGGATCCGATAGACTGCTGAAAATCTATCGTCTCTTTATTGGTAATCTCGACTTCTCCATAGACTGAAAGCTGAAATGACCCTGAATCGGTCATGATGAGGCCATCAAAGTCAAGCATCTTATGAAGGCCTTCAGTAACTGCCCGTTCTCTGAACTCGACTGATCGGGAGATGATATACGCGTTCGTTATCAGGGCTTCCACACCCATCTCCTGCATCTCCCGGGGAGTAATCAGGGGAAGATGAGGATTTATAACCGGCAGGAGTGCTGGTGTCCGGATCGTTTTTGTTCCATCTGATAGTCTGCCGATCCTCCCGGCAATATCCTTCTCAAGAACCTCGAATGAAAGTGACATTAGACTGATTTCTCGTTAAATATCTGTCCTCCGAAGGTAAATACCTGCACAGCAGGTTCAAGCCAGCTCTTTGCCGGAAGGCCTGCCTTTGCGCAGGTATGATCCAGAAATTCTCTTACATTCCAGCCCCATTCTACCGGGACCTGGGGAAGGAGAAGGCCTGACCGACCATAGCCTTTCATAATAAGCCCATGTCTGCCCACCTCAATAGCATGCTCTCTCTCCCGGACAGGCACCTCAAGAAGTTCGGGTTCAGTAAGGACCGTTACTTCTACCTTGATGATATCAAGTTCTTTCAGACTGACCGGAGGGAACCGGGGATCTCCGGTTGCTGCAGAACAGGCAGCATCACGAATCGCTTCTTTGAGAGGCATGACTGCATAGGGAAAGCCGATACAGCCTCTGAGGTCGCCATGTATGGTGAGGGTCACAAAGACACCTCGTTTTTCAGAGAATACGGGGGGAAAATCAGGTTCATGATAAGATCTTCTTGCGATGTGCTCATGAAGTACCCATTGAGCATGAGTCAGGGCGAGTTTTCCTTCTTCAGTGGTGAGCAGATTCATAGTGGATCAATGGGTGGGGGATATAATATAATTGGTGGAAAGGGGTTGTTTCACAAACTCCGATTTGTTATCGGTGAGGTACGATCGATTTCGGATACTTTTCCAGGGAGGTTTTTCCAGGGAGTGGGATCGAAAAACCGGATCTCCTGAGAAGTATGGTGGAGAGTAACTCTGGTTCCCGAATCGTGATCATGCCAGGTTAACCACAGATTCCAGATCAGAACATACCAAACTCTCGTGATTCGATGGTTGAATGGGATCTTAGTAGGGTGTAGTGGACATAGTGAAAGTGAGTAGCGGGAACCTTTAGCAGAAATCACTCTAAAAGAGCCTAAAAACCAGTTTCATATCAGGCCGCTATTCCCTTATCTGTAATGAAGTAAGGGGTACCCGTTTTACGATCATACGTTGATAGCGTGCCGATATAGGAGTGAAAATAATTGGTTCCTTCAGAATCAGAGCCCATATTGTAGGATTTAATGAGGTCGCGATATCCATTAATCTGGGATTGATCAAAGCAGAGTTAAAATCTAAAAATACCGAATATCCTTGATATTTCTGGGTTAGTGTCTTACCCCAGCCCAAGTGATGCCCTAAAAACCTGCTATATCGAGTTTTTTGGTGGTGGTCTGTGATCGTTGTACTCAGGTTTCTTGAGGGGAATCAAGGCATTTATTCTGATCAAACCTTTCAAAGGAAAATTCTCTCTCCATCTGAAGAGAAATTTCTCATTGGGGGATTAAGGGCGCGAATTCAACTATCAGTACAATGATTCTGGGTCACTACCCATTCTTCAGGGGTCATAATCGGGAGAGAAGATTTTTCGTTAAAATGCCTGGTGTTCCAGGTGACAATCCGGGACACCTCATGCATTTCCGCAAGCCAGATTATCTTCTATCCCCATACCTGACCCCCCGCTTGATCATCTCCATAACTCCCCGTGAATATTCTTCCCAGAATACCTCCTCTGAAAGAAAACCAATTTTGGGAAACAGAACCTTCATATCTACGGCATTCAGGTAGGTGCTCACGATCTAGGAGTTACGCAGACCTGCCTCCAAAAAGATTATAGCGCATATTTTGGCCTCTGAATATACTCTGATATCCCAACTTTTGTAATTTGCCATTGAGCATTGTACGGAGTAACACCATTCAAAAAATTGTTAACTTCGAGTCTTAAATATGCTCTTAATGAGCAGTTAATATGATTTCGTTGAATAATTGCTCTCCTCGCCTGACAATTTTCAACACCACATAATTCTTTAATTGCCCTATGGTAGTTCTCAATTGTCCAACAGATTGACTGTAAGGGCCTGTGAAAAATTAAACTAATCAATTCAAAAGATCTGAGGTTCTATAGAATAGTTCCACTCACCATGAAAAGTGTCTCGAATGATATTGAGACCATTCATCTCTTCATCAGATATTTTAATGCCTTTTGGATATATATTATCATCTAAAATGGCATCAACCTGTAAGCCAGTTTTTGTTTTTGCTGATTTTATCAAGTTTATCATCACCTGATAACTGATCAATGGACGACCTCTCCATGCAATTGATATAAATGAGAACAACCTGTGTTCAATCTTGTTCCATTTACTCGTCCCGGGCGGAAAATGGGACACAAATACTGATAAATTCTCTTCATTCGCAAACTTTTGAAGCTCCCGTTTCCACAAACGGATTCTGTACCCATTACTACCTCCACAATCCGACGTAATGAAAATCTTTTTAGCACCCGGATATAATTCCTTGCCCATTAGTTTCCACCATCTTCGGATGCTTTCAACAGAAAATTCAGCAGTATCATGATTTATTCCTACGTTAATCCATCCTTTATTATTAGTTAAATCATAAACGCCATAAGGAATCGCTTTTTCACCCATTGAAGGAAAATCGTAAACATTTACGTTAATTGGATCATCTTTTGGCCTCCAATTTTTACCGTTATTTTTTTGATTACCAATAAGTTCCTTCTTTTTAGCATCTACCGAAATGACGGGTTGTTTTTCCTCAAAAAAATCATTACAACGTTTATATATAAACAGGAATTGTTCATCCCGATCAACGTGAGATTTCCCTTCATCTGTTTTTTTATTCGCTTGGAGGCTAAAATCCAGAGAACTTAGTAATGTACCTACTGTTCGATAACTTATATTATGGCCCTTACCCTGTAATTCCTCGGCAATAACCCTCAAACTCTTGGTCGTCCATAATAATGAAGATTCAGGATCACCTCGAATAAATGGTTCAATTGAGAGATATAGATCATCTAGCAGAGTCTTATCAATCTGAGCAAGATTTTTTCGTCCTCCTCCTTTTGAACGGATTCGGTTATTTTCCCCAGCTATTATTTTTGGGTGGTGGTTTTTGATTTCTTCCACTCCTTTTTTGACAGTATTTCTTGATACATTAGTTTCTTTTGCTACAAAACTAATTCCTCCTCGTCCAATTGTTAAAGCTTCATTACCTAGCCAAATTCTTCGTGCCTTCTCATCTAGGTGATGGCTAATATTATTATACCGAATTTTCAAAGTAAG
>DATMXW010000143.1:0-59169 GCA_035561295.1 Methanospirillum sp.
TGCGTGCACAAATAATTCACGAATTTTGGATTAGAACCCATATTGACCGACATTAAGAGCCAATTTCCCCCAGACTGACTCCCCAAGGGATCCTGTGCCGCAGATCAATACCCCGCCAAAACGTATTAACAAGGAAATAACCTGACGCCCGCCCCTATCATCCACCGTTAATCATCGTAATTTTTCAAAAGGGTAATAAGTTTAACTATATGGATAACATTAAGCTAGATCACTCCAGCGATGACACTCTCCCAGGTTACAACCACCTGCCCCTATTGCGCTACGGGGTGCTCCCTCAATCTTGTGGTTAAAAACGGAAAAGTCTCCGGAACTGCTCCTTACTTCAGATCACCGGTCAATGAAGGGCGTATCTGCCCTAAGGGAACCTACTGCCATCAGTTCATCCATAACCCTGAACGGTTGAAGAAACCACTCATCAGAAAGGGAGATATTTTTTATGAGACTGACTGGGATGCAGCGTACGATCTCATCGCTGAGCGATTATCCTCATTTACCCCAGAACAAGTGGCAGTGCTCACATCAGCCAGGTGCACAAATGAAGATAATTACCTGGCCATGAAATTTGCACGGGGTGTTCTTCGAACCCGTCACATCGATCATTGTGCCCGCCTGTGTCATGCTGCAACCATGACCGGGCTTTCACTCTCATTCGGAAACGGGGCGATGACCAACTCCATACCTGATATCGGAGAGGCTGATTGTGTCTTCTGCCTGGGAAGTAACACGTTCGAGCAGCATCCCCTCATCGGCCGTCAGATAATCAGGGCACAAAAACGGGGAGCAAGACTCATCTATGCTGATCCACGGAGCAGCCCCACATCCATCCAGTCTGATCTCTTCATCCAGTTCTTCAGTGGTTCTGATGTACTCCTCTTAAACAGCATCATGGGGGAGATCATCAGGAACAATCTGGAAGACAAAGATTTCATCCACCAGAGGACCCGGGATTATGAGGCCCTTCGCCGGGTTGTGCTGCAGAAGAGATATGAACCTGGCCCTGCTGCTGAAAAGTGTGGAATCCCACCTGAGATTATCAGAACTGCTGCAGAATGGATCGGTACCTCTGAACGGTGCAGTGTCCTGTATGCTATGGGTATCACCAGGCATACCACCGGGGTTGATAACGTCAGATCCATCGCAAACCTGATGATGCTTACCGGAAACATCGGACGACCCGGGACCGGAGTGAATGCTCTGCGTGGTCAGAATAATATTCAGGGTGCCTGTGATACCGGATGCCTCCCTGATTATCTCCCAGGGTACATACGGGCGTATGACGGATTGGCTCACCGGAAGATAGCCAAGATCTGGGGATTTCCAGATGGTATATCTGAACCCAAGATCGGGTATGAGATAACCACCCTCTTTGAGAAACTCAGGAACAATGATCGGGAGATACGTGCTATGTACCTTATTGGAGGGAATCCGCTCGTAACTGAACCGGATCATAAGGTCGTTGAGCAGGGTATCGGCAATCTTGATTTCCTTGTTGTGCAGGACATCTTCTTTACTGAATCCTGCCAGTACGCTGATGTGGTCCTCCCTGCAGCATGCTGGGCAGAAAAGGACGGGACACAGACAAATACCGAGCGAAGGGTGCAGAGGATCAGAAAAGCAGTAGAACCTCCAGGAGAGGCAAAACCAGATTATGAGATAATTACTCAGATTGCATGCCACATGGGATTTGGCAATCAATTCTCCTATTCAACCCCTGAGGAAATATTTGCTGAACTCTGCAGTGTCATCCCCCAGTATCACGGGATGACCTGGAACAGGGTTAGCAGACCTGCAGGTATCAGCTGGCCATGCCCTGATGAAGAGCATCCGGGGACCCCTATCCTCTATACCGAGCGGTTTGAACATTCAGACGGCCTTGGAGTATTTGCTCCGGTCGAATGGAAAGAGCCATCAGAGCACCCAGACCATACCTATCCCTTCAGATTTATTACCGGGAGAATCATCTGGCACTGGCAGGCGGGATCGATGACCCGCCGGTGCAAGAACCTGAATGATGAAGTAAAAGCCGGGTATCTTGAGGTCCACATCTCTGATGCTGAGAAGCTGGGTATCCACCATGATGAACAGATACGGGTGATATCCCGAAGAGGGGATATGATCACCCGGGCCCGAGTCATCAGAAATATCAAGCCAGGGATGGTCTTCATGCCGTATCACTTTCTTGAATCTGCAGCATCGAACTTGTTTGGAGACATTCAGGATCTGTCAGCAAAGATCCCCAATTACCGGGTTGCTGCAGTAAGAATCGAGCCAGCAGGTGATCAGGAGTGATTCGAACCGGAGAACTTCTCTATGCCTGGGCTGAGGATCCGGCCATCCGGTCCTGTGGCGAATGTGGGGGAGTTGTAACCGGATTGCTCACATATTTGCTTGAGAAAGGTGCGGTCGATGCGGTTTCGGTCACCAGGCAGGGGGCAGACATCTATGATGCAGGTCTGGCAATCATAACAGATCCATCAGAACTCCTTGAATCTGCCGGGTCCCTCATCTGTGGTACCCATCTCTCTGCAAAACTCCTGGTACGGTATCTACAGGATAATGCAGGATTGAGGATGGCCATTGTGGTCAAAGGGTGTGAAGCCAAAGCCATCTATGAGCTTGCAAAGAGAAACCGGGTTAATCTTGAAGATCATCTCCTTATCGGGCTGAACTGCAGCGGGACGATAAGTCCGGCTGATGCTGCGAAGATGATACAGGATATGTTCGGGATGATACCTGATCAGGTCACCCGGATAACATTCAGCCAGGGCAGATGTATCGTGAGCACACCTGATAAAACTGCAGCAGTTCCCATCGATGAACTAGAATCCGCAGGGTATGGCAGACGACTCTGTTGTCAACGATGCCAGACCAGAATTCCGAGACAATGTGACATTGTCTGTGGGACCT
The DNA here is from genome assembly GCA_035561295.1 of Methanospirillum sp. Classification (GTDB taxonomy): domain Archaea; phylum Halobacteriota; class Methanomicrobia; order Methanomicrobiales; family Methanospirillaceae; genus Methanospirillum. The sequence goes on from DATMXW010000143.1 coordinate 2,929, forward strand.
GGGGAGTTGTCGGGGAAGACACCAACCAGGTAACTTGTGTGGAGATATGTAGCACAAAGGGTGCTGAAATGGTGCAGGATGCCATACTGGCAGGATGTCTGGCATCTGTCCCCGCTGATCCGAAAGGAAAGGAGGCCAGATCCCGTGTTGAAGATGCGATGATTCTCATCAGCCAGAAGAACCGTGATCTTCAGTTCGGCGAGGTAGGTTCTGGGAATAATATCCTTGACCTGATGATGAAAGAGACATCCCGGTGCATCAAATGTTATCAGTGCACTGAAGCCTGCCCTCTCTGTATCTGTGAAGACTGCCGGATCAAAAAACCCTGGCTGGTTAAACCAGGCCAGGTACCCCCACCGTTTATGTTTCATCTCATCCGCCTCTCCCACGTTGCAGATTCGTGTGTAAACTGTGGTCAGTGTGAGGATCGGTGTCCAATGGAGATCCGGAACTCACTCTTCATGAACGCCCTCCAGTATGAACTTGAACTGATGTTCGGGTATCATGCCGGGGAAAAAGCAGGATCCCCGGTGCTTGCCAAAGTGAATGAACTGGAAGAGTGGGAGCACAATTACGGGGATAATTATGAAGAGCGATCAGAGGTATTCAGAAAGACTGCGATGCGGTAGACCATTCGTAGTTTATAGATTTCGTGAAAGCGTCCAAATACATCTCTTTTCCAGCCTGATTCCTATGTTCTGTTAACCGGGAAACCGCAGACCTCAAGAACCTCCTCCTCTGATACCGAATAATTGATCCGGGTCTTGGAGAAGAGATCTGAAAGGTAGCAAAGTGAGAGGGGGATGGGTAGGCCATAAATTTTTGCATAGCTGACTTCAGGGAACTCACGCCCTGAGAAGTTTCTGATGGTTCCCCGATCTACAACCACCCCAATGGTCTCTAGGATCCGTGCAGTATGATTGAAGGGGTGTTCCCGCGATATGGTCATGCAGAGATCTGTAACCGGTGCCCCGAATTTCGTGTCAGGATAAAAGGGAGCTTTTGCATACCCGAGCTTACCACACTCCCTACAATAAAACCGGTGTACTTTTACAGAAATTATCCTTTTATGATCATCTTCAATAACTGTTGCAAACCGTTTCATCCTGATATCATGAAATTTTACAGAACCGCCACAGTACGGACATACCGGCAGGAGAGTAAACTCCATTGAGTCTATACCAGTTAGTGCTGTGATGATAACACTCGAAAGAATTGATGGAATTTTGATCGCTTTCACGCAAACCTTCCCGGCTCCACCAGATCAATTGGCGGCAGATCAATAAGAGGTATACTCCTTGAAAGCTGGTGGAGGATCTGCCCTTCCTGACCGGATTATATTTTTGATACCAGCCATGTTTTCCGGATAAAGAACATGAAGAGCAGGGCGGCCTGGACGAAATTTCCAATAATTACCGCGTACCACACACCTGTTATGCCATTACCAAGATAGGTGGGGAGGAAGAGTGCCAGAGGTATCTGGATCCCAATCAGGGCGATACTGGTCGCATACATAGGAATACGGGTCGCCCCTGCCCCATTCATGGCAAATGAGAGGATTATCGAGATAGCTGTCAGAATGTAAAATGGAGCGACCATCCTGAAGTACCCGGTCCCGATAAGAGTACTGGTTCCAGATGGATCAAAGAACTCGATAATCCCGGCAGCGCCAATGAAATACAGAGCTGATAGTAATGCCATTATCACCCCATAGAAGAGGAGAGAATAATGGACGCCCAGAATTGCCCGCTCTGGCTTTTTTGCGCCAAGGTTCTGCCCGACCACCACTGCGGTCCCGGTTGCAATCGCAAAGCCCGGCATCAGGGCGATAAGCTCCATTCGAATCACGATTCCATATGCTGAAAGGGCAGCAGCACCAAAAACTGCAACGATAGCAGTCAGAGCGAGGAAGGAGAAACTTCTCACCCCATTCTGTATCGCATTGGGAATTGCAACTACAAAGAGACGTTTCGCCAGGGAATAATCAAACCTGATAACTTCAGGGAATCGAAACGGCCCTTTTCCTGCAAATATTAACGAGAGCAGAACTGCGAGCCCACAGGTTCTCCCAAATATGGTGGCCAATGCGGACCCGGTGACACCAAAGGCAGGGATTATTCCATACCCGAAGATCAGAAGCGGATTGAGGATAATATTTATGATATTTGTACCGATCATCACCTGCATAGGGGTTTTCGAGTTACCACAACTCTGATACGCAGAAGAGAGGATCCAGAGAGCAACCATAGTATAATTGCCGAGCAGAATGACCCGGAGGAACTGACCGCCAACTTCAGCGACCGGCCCTGTAGCCCCCAGAAGGAGGAGAATATGTTCTGCCCCAAAGAGCCCTATGGCAGCAAAGACAACCGCAAACCCGGCTCCGATGAGGAGGGCATGAATCAGAAGCGTTCCAACTGAATCATACTCTTTCGCCCCCCACGCATGGGAGATGAATGCAGTTGTAGCGGTCACCACCCCGATGATGATGGTCATGATGGCGAGAATAAACATCATGCTCATCGCCACCCCGGCAATAGCATCAGGACCAAGTTTTCCGACAAAGAAAAGATCTACAACTTCTACGACACTCTGAAGTATATTACTGACAATGATTGGAGATGATACGGTAATGAGCCCTTTCAGGAGGTTACCGTCAGTGATTTCTGTTCTCAATGCACACTTCCCTGAAACCTGATAACTCGTTGTAATGGGTCTTCTCAGGTGAAAATAGAATGTATCAGGTCATGTAACCCTCAGGATTTCCACCGGATTTCTGGCTGGGGATTAATGTATATCCTGCTCTCTCTGCTGTGGCGCAGATTCATCCAGAGACGAATCACCAGGTGCCCCTGCCCTACCGGTTATGAAGAATTCTGGCAGGCTGACCTTATGGAGTCTGATAATGCCGCTGCACGATCCACAGACATAATAATCAGGATTCCAACAATCAGAGCAGGCCCACCGGCCACAGATGACACACTGACGCAGCTCTGAGATCTGTGCAGAGCGGTGGCACAGGTCACAGGAGAACCGGGAGAATGATTCGGCATCCCGTACTGGTGGTTCACCCTGCTTTCGGATCTCGCCAGTCTCCCGTTTCAGGAGACTATAGAAGGTATCAGGCTGGTTATCTGCTGCCGGACTTTTCACTCGTAAGGGATTCTTCCAGTGCATTAAGCCGATCCTCCAGCTCAATCAGGCTGGATTTCATATCATTCTCATAATTTTTCAGCATCCTGATTCGTTCCTCGTCCCGGTCCAGAGTCTCATTCCGATCAGAGGTGAACTTGTGCAGGTCAGGTCTGCGTACCAGCGACCACTGCTCTACGATCTTTTCAAATCTGCGGTCAAGGTACTCATCGACACGGCTTTCGACAGGTCTGCTTATCGCAATATTCCCGTAAGAACCCTTAAAGAAGTAATAGACCAGGAAGAGGAGGATGACTGCAAAGATAAAAATGAGCAGGAACTCAATGGTTGTCATCTTTTCATCTCCCTGAGCACTCTTGCCCGCTCCTCAAGTTCAGTCAGCTTTTCAGCGGTAGTCCTCTCAAAGGTCTTCAGCTGGTGAACCTCTTCCTGCACTGCGGTGAATCTGCGGACAATCTCCTGAAGGTCTCCTTTGGTCGCCAGTTGCCATTCCTCGATGATCTGATTCATCCGCCGGTCCATGTATCCGGCCATATAATTGTCAAGGTTCATCGGCTCTCCTCCAGTTCCTTAATGGTTTTTCGAAGATCAAGGGTGCGTTTCTCAAGATTGCTCTTCTCAATTACCAGCCGGTTCACTTCATAACTGAGGAAGTCTAGCTTCATCCTGAGCCGTCTGATGTCATTGCTGGTAACCAGGCCCCATTCTTCTATGATTCCATCTGCATTGCGGTCAAAGAAAGAGTCCAGATGCTTATCCAGGGTAGGAATCGTATCAAGGAACGATTCTGACATGGAACTGAACTCATGCCAGTAATTATCAGTTCTTTTTACTACCGGGTACATGATCTCACTCTATCTTCTTCTCTTCTTCCTTGATCTTCTCAAGCATCTGGTCCAGTTTTTCAGTCTTGACCATGCTCTCCAGTTTCTTGATTCGCCCCTCAACCAGTTTCTGTTTCACAAACAGCCCACTATCTAGTGCACTGTTGAGATCCTCTATCTCACGAAGTGAACTGAGCTGGTCGGTTGAAAGCTTCAGCATAGACTGGCTCTGAGGTCCGGTATCCTGCCGAAGAAGGTTTAACTTCTCTTTCTCAAGTTCGAGTTCGAGTCTGCGGCTGTTGGTTTTCATCAGCCTGATCTCCCTGACAATGAGGTAGATGATGATGGCAACACCAAAGAGGATAGCAATTCCGATAAGGCCATCATTGGTGAAGGTGATCTCCATCTTATCCCTCCAGAATTCCGGTCATAATAGTAAGGCCCTTATCCTTTCCAATAAGGTAGACCACATCACCAATCGCAAGGATCGTCTCAGGAGTCGGAATGACCAGACTATTATCAGCACGTTGAATGGCTGCGATGGTGACACCAGGTGGGAATGTCAAATTTTGGATAGTTCGGCCTGCAATGATATCTTTAGAGATAGTTACCACACAGATGTCACCTTCATTGGTCAAAAGAATTTTTTTTAATTCTGAAGCATCACCCGGAGAGAGTTTTTTTATTGTTGCTTCAACCACAGTACTAAATCTTGCTGTCGGTACCAGCTCATGTATCTTTGCAGCTGCTTCCCTCCCTGCCTCTTCAATTTTGTCCACAGCAGGACCCACCTGTTCTGATATCTTTGAAGAGACTTCTTTTGCCTTATTCGTAGCAGTCTGGACAACCTGTTCTGATTCTACCCTCAGCTCACCAGCCTTTCCTGATACCGCACCACCGAGATCCTGCACCCCTTTGGCTAGCCGGTCTGCAATTACACCAGCAAAGACCTTTGCCTGCTCGGTAACCGGGATCTTGCGCCTGACCTTAACATCAGTATTGTTTTCTATCCTGAGATTTTTCAGGTCTTCTTCACTGATCCGAATCTGTCCGATCTCAACTAATGAATCAGCAAATGCAGTAAGGGTGAGTAACGTCCCATCAGGAGCGATGATCTCCATATCTTCCTTATCTGCGATACCAATAGTACTAAGCAGAGAAGCATGTATTCGTGCTCTGCCTTTTCCTGGCATGGAACGCTTCACTGCCCGCAGGGTTACTTCCTCCATAAACCATAGATACCCGTCAACCTATTTATGTATTTTCAATCATCTCATAAACTGATAGTCAGAGAGATGAAATATGGGCCTGATTTTTTCTGAATAACAGAGATTATGACTCCAGAAATCTGATCCTATCTCATGGTGTGTTGGAATGAAATGACTCATGATGGACCAGGGAGTGCCCGGATTAGTATTGAATAATTCCGGATCCTCCACAGAATGATTGAAACATAATGATCTCGAGGGAAGAATTTTTGTGCCTATTTCGGATCAACTTACCAGAAGGGATGCAAAAAAAGTAAACGTTGCAGAGAAGAGAACTCATTCTCGAAATATTTGCCCCATACAGGGGGTCTTGAGTATTCAGACCCCGGATGGCTGCATACTCTTAATTCCTGACGTATTATAGGAATTGAAAGGCTGCATACTGCCAATTGCAGAGGAGTTGAACGACTCAGTGGGCTGCATACTGCCAATTGCGGAAGAGTTGAACGACTCAGTGGGTTGCATACTGCCAATTGCGGAAGAGTTGAACGACTCAGTGGGCTGCATACTGCCAATTGCGGAAGAGTTGAACGACTCAGTGGGCTGCATACTTTTTATAGATGAGGTATCAAACGAGTCTACTGGTTTCATACTTTTAATGACTAAGCCATCATCAGCAGAGACAAATCCAGTTAAAACGATGGTACATACAAAAAAAACTAACATTAACGGTACAAGAGGGGTACACTTCATACACTATTCCTGTAATCATGTATGATCAAACCTTATTTAATGTCTCTCCCATTATTTTAATCCCTAACCATTCCTGCCTTATCTGTTTGACGTCGAATTTTCTCAGATTATTGATTAAGGCGGTGATCCTAACGGATAGGCCTGATAGCCGAATTGGACTCTAATAGTATCCGAGGATGATGTCTTTTCTCAGGAGTGATGTTTTTCATACGAATGGTTTGATCCAGGTATTTACATAATGGCAAAATCATTTATACTCATCGGGCATTGAAACTCATATGATTGCTCAAGGACCGTTGTACGTAATGAGGTTAAAGCAGGGCATGATTATAGTGATCTCGTGCATAATCTGTTGCCTGACCGTGACTTCTGCACCAATATTCGCAGGAGATGATCTGAAACTATCTACAATAAACAATGCATCGTTGGTTCTTTTACCTCATTACAATGGTTCTCAAAGTATTCAGGCAAGCAAAGGGATCGGTTTTGATTCCATCTCCCACGGTAAAGTTGAGATTCCAAACATTGCAGATCATACCATACTGGCAGATGGTACAAGTATTATTCAGAATCGGTCAATTTTTAAAAACACGCTGCTTGACGACATGCTTAGCCTGTCAAAAAGTGAGTTATTCACTACTCCGATAACACGTACCCTGACACCGACCCAGACCTGTTCTCTGGAAGATCAGGCTGAATGGGTAACTTCAGGCCCTGACAGATATTTTGTGTATACCATGTCCTATATCAACCCGGGTCCTTTCGTCCCGTATATCAATTGGGGTTACCTGGGTTACAGTAATGGGCTGGATCAATTTATGGGGATAACCCCACGGCCATTGTATTGTGGTGAGGGGTATCGGTTTAACGCCACCCCGTATTTTGATGTATCTACCGGAAAAGTGACAATAATTATCGTAAATAGAGACGACAATAACTCAGGAGGTGGAGATCGCAAAGAAGTTACTATGGATCTCTATTGTGTTACCCCAGGGTTTTATTATGGAACTTCATCAGATGAGGGGTTTGCAGGTTTCTGGTCATTTTACTTGAGGCGGAATACTGACCAGGATTTTCAAGGAAGCTTGGGCGGTTTATAATGAGGTTGAATAATGATTTAGGATTTTTTCTTCCAGGAGAGACATTTCGTTGGATACTATGACCAGGCCTAATTATTCCATGTTATGAGAGAAAACGATCCCAATCTCTCAAATTCCATATAGATGAGAAAGATTTTCATCCACCCGTGCAAAGTACGATTATGAAACAGATCATCTCCATTCTAGCGATCCTTCTGATCTGCACCCTGGTGTTTACTGGCTGCAGTGCTGGATCAGATCCTGCAGATACATCCCATTTTACCGTTGTAGAAACTGAAACGATCCCCCTCTCATTTGCGGAGGAGATCGCTCAGGCACAGAAGGTGGTTGATACCAAAGAACCCACACCCCTGAAAGTTGGTGATGAGATGACTATCAGTTTGAAAGAGAATCCATCGACCGGGTACCAATGGAATGTAACCGTCAGCGGTGGTCTGAAGATCATGAATGATACCTTCGTACCTCCGCAGGAACAACAACCAGGAGCAGGAGGAGAGCATCAATGGACAATACAGGGTGTTACAACAGGAAACCAGACTTTTTCCGGTGTATATTATCGCCCCTGGGAAGAAGTAACCACCGAAGATGTGACCTATCACCAGACAATTCTTGTGTTAGATTAATCCTCTCCTTTCACCACCGGTTACCATTGAAACAACAACAACAAAAGTAGAAAATTCAGTCAGTGAAGAGAAGACAACTTCATCGTCAATATCAATAGGTGAAGGAGGATTCTATAATCCTTTTCCCTGCAATGATAAAGACTGCTACTCAAATCCGGTCCCACAGGCTCCGGTTATTACAGGTCCTGTCTGTCCGACCTGCTAGTTTTTTTACCCTTTTCTTCTCTTTGATCACTATCAAGGGTTTTTTCGATACTACAGACGACCACCTTAGGATTTGAGCAATTCCAGTCACGAAGCACTGAATCAAGTGAGGTGGTATGAGTCACCTCCTCCCCGATATCCTCCTCCACACCTGAAAGGCGGAGCATCTGTCTGACCTGCCAGGTTGCTTCAGCGATCTTCATATCCACCCCAAACGTCTGAAGATGACGATACAGATCTACCATCATATCTGCAGCCTGAATATCAATGATCGGGGAGGTGATCATATCAAGAATGACAAGTCTGATGGAACTATCAGCATGCACCAGAGTGTCTATCCTCTCCTTGACCACTTCTGCATTCGCAAAGATAAGCGGTGCATCCACCCTGATGATAAGAACTCCCTCTATGGGTTGATTTTCGGGATGGCGAATCGTATCCCCATAATGAGAGGTTCCAGGAATTCTGCCAAGAATTGCAATTCTGGGGGATGATACCCGATAGAGAATATCAAGGATCGAGAGAATTACTCCCAGGAAGATTCCTGAAAGAATACCAAAGAGAAGAACTCCGCTACAGGTCGCCAGGGCAATGAAAAATTCATCACTCCTGATTCTAGCAATTCGAATCAGCCCTTTGATATCAACCAGGTGAGCAACAGCGACAATAATTAGGCTCCCGATGACAGCCTCGGGCATATAGTAAAAGAGGCTGGTCAAAAAGAGGGCAACCCCCCCAATAAGGACAGCTGAGAGAACTCCTGAGATCAGGGTCCGGGCATTGTTCTGCTCATTGAGTGCAGTCCGGGAGAAACTTCCGGAAACGGGAAATCCTTGAAACAATCCGGTCATGATGCTTGTTGCCCCAAGAGCAAGGAGTTCCTGGTCTGGATCTACCCGGTAATGAAATTTTTTCGACAGAGTATAGCCGATACTCATCTGTTCTACATAGGCCAGGAGAAAGACGGCGAAGGCGAGGGGAAGGAGGAGTTGAATATCAACAAGGTTCAGATCAGGAAGCATAAAACCAGGAAGTCCGCCAGGAATGGTCCCCACCATAGCAACCCCACGAGAGGGGAGGTCTGAGAACCGCATCAGGAAGATAGAGAGAATAACTACAAGCAGGGCAATCGGGAGTTTATGAAACCGATGCCCGGCGACCGATAAGAGGAGAATCGCACCTAATCCAATGAGGAGAGTGGGGAGATTTGTTTCATCCAGATGAGTGATGAGATATCCGATCTGCTCAAAAAATCCATTCTGGATGCCAGGTATTCCAAAAACTTTGAAGAGTTGTCCACCGATGATGACAATCCCGATGCCGGCGAGAAATCCCTTGAGGACGGTGGCTGATATGAGATGTACAATAAAGCCAAGTTGCAAAACTCGGGCAAGAATTGCAATTATTCCAACAAGAAAGACGGTTAGAGCAGCAAGTGAGACATATCGGGATATGTCACCTCCTGCTATGGTTCCCAGCAACGCTGCGGTCAGGATTGCTTCAGATGAACTCGGTCCGATGCTCAGCTGTCTGATTGTCCCAAAGAGACAGTAGACGATGGGAGCAATAATGCCGGCATAGAGACCATAGACAGGAGGAAGACCGGCAAGCTGGGCATAGGCCAGCAGTTCAGGGACCGCAAAAGCCGTCAGGGTGATACCGGCGATGAGATCCTCTTTGAAGATCAGCTTTGAGTATCCGGGATACCAGGATAAGATCGGGAGATACGAACAGAGAAGGTCCCACATACGTCTGGCTTGAACCTGGATCTCCTGCATAAGGCAGAGTAGATATCAGCCGTCTCACTGTTTCAAGATTGTGATAAAACAGGGGGGGGAATTTGCCCTGATTAAACCCATTTCGGTCAGATTCATCCAAGCTTTCTGAATGAGGATCAAGCCTTGGCTGTAATATTTGATCGATCGGTCATAGAGACAAAACTAGCCACATGCCGAAGAACCATAGTGCCTGCAGGTTGAGCAGGCTGCCCCGGGTTTAGTGAATTCGCCGGTATCGGTTCAGTTGAATTGATACTGATTATCCGGTGCACTGCACCGAGTCCATCGACGATGGTAAATTCTTCTGTTGATTCCATGTTTTGACCGATGTCTATCGGGCCAGTCATCCTGATGATATATCCATCATAGGTTTTCCCATCGAGGATGACCGGCTCCTCCCTAACCTCCATTCTTCGTTCACGAACAAGGGACCCATTTACATCAGGACTATAAGGTCCCCAGTACTCAATCCAGCTCTGACCTGCCTTCATATGCCCGCTGATCCAGGTTCTCGGATAGAGTTTTCCATTCACCACAAACCACCCGATATTTCCCAGATAATCATTTTCTGCGGGAGTTTTATTCATATCATAGGTGTCTTTCGCGGTTTCTGCTACCTGGGCAAGCATATCGTCTCCGGTAACCGGATTTTTCATCTCCATGAGCCACACGGCGAATCGTAATTGATCATGAGTGACCCCATATACCGTTTTATTGGGGAAGAGCGGGGAGTTATTGTATAAGATGACACTGATTGTCTGTGTTTTATCTTCATCAGTCTTGATCCAATCCTCTTCAGTGAAGGGGCCAAATGCATGAGGAACCATAGGGTACCCACCCTCTAGTTCAAGATTAAATCTCCATTGTACATTCGGATCCAGGGGATATGTCGGAAAATACCCTTTAGTCGTATCAGAAACTGATTGAGAGTTATTTACCGGAGATTCCCCCAGAGACGGCATACTGATACAGCATACGAGAAGAATCCCAATGACCAAGAGATATTTCATAGAATGAATAGAATTCTGATTCATAGTATCTACAACCTACACTCAAATCCAGATGATATGGTAAGTAAATCATGAACTTCTGAATATTTATAAGATCTGAGCTATCCGAAATCATATAAGAATAAATAGATTCTGAACCGACAACCTATCTAATACCGAGCAGGGTGATCATATGAATCTAATAATTAGGCCATGGTTATTGGCAATAACGATCATGAGCGTCTTCTGTCTTATCGGGGCAGTATATGCAACTGATACATCAACAGATGTCGCATCGGGTAATGTGAGCAACAACTCAATAGAACATGCTCCATCAATTGAATGGTTTAAAACATATGGACAGATTGCTGATGATCAGGCGCTTATCGCGATCAGAATCCCCGGAGGCTCTTTCATCGTGGGGGGAGCAACCGAATCATCGGATCAGAGCATCGATGACTCCTGGATTAAGAAAATATCGGCAAAGGGCGATACTGAGTGGACACAGAACTATGAGTCAATAACTCTTGATGAGGTGCGTTCTATTTGTACTCTTCCTTCAGGGGATTTTATTATGGCGGGAGGGGTTGAACCTGCAGGAGAGCATGAAAGTGAAGATGCTGCGGTCATCAAAGTTGATGCAATGGGAAATCTGATCTGGAATATGAGTTATGGAAGATTAGACCGTGATGAGACCGCGCGCTCGGTGATTCTGAAGAAAGACGGAGGGCTTCTGATTGTCGGAAAGACCTCAAGTGAGAATGAAGCCAGTTCTGATGCTCTAATCCTTTCTCTGACTGCAGAAGGAACGACCGAATGGTTCAGAGTTATCGGATCAGGAAGTGCTATTGATGCTCAATCAGTTGTTGAGGTTGCAGACGGGTATGTTCTGGCCGGATACAAGGCGATGGGAAACGGAGATTATGATGCCTGGGTCTGTAAGATCGATCTTATCGGCCAGGTTGTGTGGGAGAAGACCTATGGAGGACCGCTTCTTGATTCGGCTCACGAAATCGTGTCAGACACTGGTGGATTCATTGTAACCGGTGAGAAGAAGAGCGGATCTGCCGGGGGAAGCGACCTCTGGGTCTTTAAACTTTCAGAGACCGGGGATCTCATCTGGGAAGAGGTCTATGGAGGAGCTCTTGATGATAAGGGATTTTCGATCACCCGGACTGCAGATTCAGGATTCCTGATCGCAGGAATGACTCAATCCTATGGTGCCGGCATGACTGACGCATGGATTGTAAAACTAGCACCTGACGGAACTCCTGAGTGGAGCAAAACGGTCGGCGGTCCGGATGAGGATATCGGCAGCTATGCAATAGAGATTGAGGGTAAAAACATCATAACCTGCGGCATGACGAAATCGTATGGAGCAGGGATGTATGATGCCATGGTTGCAGAACTTGGATGGTAAGAAGGGAGCAAATATGTCGTTTATACCGAAAATACTGTTTGGAATCTGTGTATTCCTAATCCTGGTATGTGGGATCTCCGGGATTACAACCGCCGAGGGGGAAGTGGCCGCCGAAGCACCTCCGGCTGAAGCTGCCCCGGCGCCAGAACCTGCTGCAGAAGCGCCGCCTGCACCTGAACCGATCTCACCCCCACCCCCTGAGATTATCCAACCGACCATTTCAGAACCAATTCTGGTGAATGAACCAGCACCCATCTTTGCGGTCGCTCCGGCACCAGCACCAATAGCACAACCAGCCCCACAAGAGATGCCCGTGGTTCAGGCAGCTCCAGACCCGGTAGGGATTCCAATCCTTTCCATTACCCAGGAGATTCTGATACAAACGCCATCAGGTTTAGTTGAGGGAAAAGTCACAGAGCAGCTCAGTACGAAGGATGCGATCTCTAAAGGGAATGGTGCTATTGAGGGCATTGGATATATCACAGAAACAGGATCAATTAAAATTGATGCCATTGCAACGACCAAACCTGTGGAGCCCGAAAAACAGAATGGAGCACAGGTTACCACACCGTCAGGCTCACAAACCATTACCGATGCAGGGGCCACATTAGCAACCCCAAATAACCAGAATCCGGATGGAACAAAGCCAGGAGCTCAGGTTCTACTCCCAGAAAATACCAATAAGAAGGACCAGACAACGACTACTCAGGCATCGGCCACAGGAGCTCCAACTGCTGCTCCAACACAGGGTACAGTAGCAGCGACTCCCACTCAAACAACAGGAACCACTGATACCGCAAAGAATGGGGCACAGGTTACCACGCCGTCAGGCTCACAGGCAATTACCGATGCAGGGGCAACATTAGCAACCCCAAATAACCAGAATCCGGATGGAACAAAGCCAGGTGCTCAGGTTCTCCTTCCGACTAACGCAAATAAGAAGGATCAGGGAGCATCCACCCAGGGGCAGGCTACAGGAGCTCCAACCGCTGTTCCAACAGCTGCTCCAACACAGGGTACAGTAGCAGCAGTTCCCACTCAAACAACAGGAACCACTGATACCGCAAAGAATGGGGCACAGGTTACCACACCGTCAGGCTCACAAACCATTACGGCTGCAGGGGCTACATTAGCAACCCCAAATAATCAGAATCTGGATGGAACAAAGCCAGGAGCTCAGGTTCTCCTCCCCACTAACGCAAATAAGAATCAGGTAGCAGCGACCGCAGCACCGACACAGGCACCGGTTACCGCAGCACCAACTGTAGCAACTACCCAGGCAGCAACAACCACAGGGAATGCAAATAAGAAACAGGTAGCAGCAACCGCAGCACCGACACAGGCACCGGTTACCGCAGCACCAACTGTAGCAACTACCCAGGCAGCAACAACCACAGGGAATGCAAATAAGAATCAGGTAGCAGCAACCGCAGCACCAACTGTAGCAATTACACCGGCAGCAACAACTACTGATACTGCAAAGAATGGAGCACAGGTTACCACACCGTCAGGATCACAGCAGATTGTAGACTCAGGGGCAACTCTCGCCACACCAAATAATAAGAACCCTGACGGAACAAAACCTGGAGCTCAGGTTCTCCTACCGAATAACGCAAATAGTAAAGATGGAACCGAAAAAGAGCAAGTAGCCAAAGAACAGGAAGCGAAAGACTTAGCAGAAAAGGAAAAGGCAACCAAAGAACAGGAAGCGAAAGACCTAGCTGAGAAGGAAAAGGCGGCCAAGGACAAGGAAACTAAGGATCAGGCAATCTTAGAAAAGCAGACACTTGAACCAACACAGAGCCCAACCGCTGAAGGGACACCCACTGCAGAAGGAACAACCGGCCCAACAAAAACTCTAACTGCTGAAGGGACACCCACTGCAATAGGGACCACTGAACCAACACAGAATCCAACCGCTGAAGGGACACCGACAACAGAAGGGACCACTGAACCAACACAAACTCCAACTGCTGAAGTAACACCCACTGCAGAAGGGACCACTGAACCAACACAAACTCCAACTGCTGAAGTAACACCCACTGCAGAAGGGACCACTGAACCAACACAAACTCCAACTCCTGAAATGACACCCACTGCAGAAGGAACAACCGGACCTACGGAAACTCCAACCGCTGAACCAACAACAGCAGCAGAAGGGACAACAGGACCAACCGAAACTCCAACTGCTGAAGTGACCCCGAAAACAGAAGGGACCACTGAACCAATACAGAGCCCAACCGCTGAAGGGACACCGACAACAGAAGGGACCACTGAACCAACACAGACCCCGACTGCTGAAGAAACACCGATAGGAGAAGGGACCACTGAACCAACACAAACTCCAACTCCTGAAGTGACACCCACTGCAGAAGGAACAACCGGACCTACGGAAACTCCAACCGCTGAAGGGACACCCACTGCAGAAGGGACAACAGGACCAACCGAAACTCCAACTCCTGAAGTGACCCCGAAAACAGAAGGGACCACTGAACCAATACAGAGCCCAACCGCTGAAGTGACCCCGACAACAGAAGGAACAACCGGACCAACCGAAACTCCAACTGCTGAAGTGACCCCGACAACAGAAGGGACCACTGAACCAATACAAAGCCCAACCGCTGAAGGGACACCGACAACAGAAGGAACAACCGGACCAACCGAGACTCCAACTCCTGAAGTGACACCCACTGCAGAAGGAACAACCGGACCTACGGAAACTCCAACTGCTGAAGCGACCTCGACAACAGAAGGGACAACCGGACCAACACAGAGCCCAACCGCTGAAGTGACTCCAGCAGCAGAAGGGACAACCGGACCAACCGAAACTCCAACTGCTGAAGTGACCCCGACAACAGAAGGGACCACCGAACCAACACAAACACCCACTGCTGAAGAAACTACAATAGCAGAAGGAAAAACCGGACCAACACAAACTCCAACTGCTGAAGCAACACCAACTGCAGAAGGGACCACTGAACCAACACAGACCCCGACTGCTGAACCAACGGTATTCATCCTCCCCATTGAATCACCAACTCTAACGCCAACACCAACCCTGGAATTATCAGCACTAACCTCCCCGACACCGGAGGAAACCGTTGGAGCAGAGGCAACGGCTAGCCCAGCTCCAGAGGCTAACCCAATTCCAGTTGTAATTCCGTTTGAGACCCCGGACATCCCACTCAGAACAGTCGTCGGTGATGAAGAATCATTCAAAGACTGCTGTAATGGCGATGCAGGAGAGGCCAAAGCATCAGCAAACGATTATCAGTATATCCACGAAATTCTGACTGTCCATGCCCTGAAGAGTACCGCAGACACGGTCCCCTATACCCTGTATTGGAATGGAAATCCGTGGTATACCGGAGTATTATCAAAGAGCGAAGAGGAATATACCACCGAGGGGTGTGACACCTGTTTCGAGGTAGAAGATCACCTGAACCTGATTGCCCCACCCGGGTCCTATATCCTGAAAGTAGGAGACCAGGAACTCTGTTCAGCACCTGACGGAGAAGGAAGACTGGTATTCTTAGGCCATGAGGGTACCACCCTGGCACCCCAGGCAGGAACTGAACCTGCAGTCTCTGCATCACCTGAACCAACCACGACAGAAAGTCCGGAGATCCGAACCGCAGTTATCACACAAATCTATACCCCGCCAGAGGTTCAGGGGAAACTGGTCAGCAAACCTCAGGAAGGAGAATCATTACCAATCGCTCAACCCGGTGAACCAACCGGGACGCTGAACCTTGCTGATTATCCCCCAGGGTTCGAAGTATATATTGACAAACAACACCAGGAGAAGACACCCGTTATCATCGAGGGGATCCCTCTTGGCAAGCATGTCGTTTCAATTGAAGTAGAGGGGGCATACAAGAGTTACCCAATTACCATCACAAAGCCAACATAGTAATTGGAGAAACCCGGGGCATATCTCCCCCCCCCTTTTTTTAATTTTTTTCATACCAATAATTTCGCGATCCATCATTCGGGATCCCACAGGTAGTATGCGAAAAAAGAACTCATATCAACGGCTGAACCACAAATTTCAGAGGAGAGTTGGAATTTGTCACTATTCAGCCATGAACCCATGTACCTAAAGCCATCCTGAAAACCACTCTCATATCAGGGAGCAATTTGCCGGCCTCTACTCAGGCCATCGCTCAGCCAATCGTATTATTCCAGGCCGATCATATGCCGGTTCGATACTTCCCTGCCGGCACCAAGATCTCAAACCGTGCCCCTTCCCCAGGGATCCCACATTCGCGGATAATTATCCCCGTTATCTCTAAAATCTCCCGGGAAAGGTTAAGGCCAAACCCGGTATGCTTGAAATATTCACGATTGAATTTTTTCGTCTTATACTCTTCGGGGATCCCTCCCCCTTCATCCTCACAGATGATAGTATATCCCTGTGCCCCCTCAAATCCGGAGAACCTTATTTCAGTGATTGATTCACCATATCGCTTTGAATTATCAATCAGGTTGTAGAATACCTACTCCATGAGGGGATCTGCAAAAAAATCAACCCCCGATATCTCAACGCGAATCTGAATCGGACTAATATCGATCGCCTTAGTCGCAGAAGAGATTATCCCCCTCACATCCTGCCAGTCTGGAGAATGAATGCCTATCTCTTCGTAGTCCTTGGTGAAGGCGATCTGACGGTGGATATTATGTGCTGCAGAATCAGCTTTCTCCACAAAACCCTTTCCTTCAGGATCCAAATCTGCCAGCTGTACAAATTCGAGATATCCGAATAGTACCTGGAGTTGATTCCCAAACTCATGGCAGGTAATACTTGAGAGCAAATTGGGCTTATGGTTTGCCCGCTTTAGGGCTTCTTCTGCCCGTTTTCGGTCAGATATATCAGCAAGCAAGACAAGGACTGCAGGTTGCTTTTGAAAATGCAGGGGGGTGCCTCGTGAAATGACGGTTAGAGGCTACCCGGATTTTGTGATGAGGTCGACCTCCAGAGAATCTTACGCAGGACGTGATCACGAATACCAGATATACGTTATCGCAATACCCGGTAATACCTACCCAATCAATTCGGTGAGGTGTGTACATCTTGTCTTCTTCCCTTCTAACCAGGTGCGCAATGATTCCACATCAGGGTCCTGAATCAGACCCAAATTTTTTCCTTCACCAGCATAATTCCTAAAATTTTGTTGTAATGCGAGCGAGAGGAGATCTAAAACCGGAATCGTGAGAAGGAGATTCTGAAGCTCAACTATCTCTTCCTCAGATAATCCTGAGTCCCTCGCTTTTTCCATAGCGGCAAGAGCATCAATCTGACAGGATGAAACCCGGGAGAACTCCTTGATAATATCAGGGAGGCGGGTGGGTTTTCTGATATACCCGACAACCTGGCTCCCATACCGTTGGATCTCATGTGCATACACCACTTTCCCGGAAAATATGATTATCGGTATCTTCTGCCATGTTGGATTCTGCCTAATCTCCTCTAAAATCTGCCATCCATTTTTTGGTTTCATTATCAGGTCGAGGAGAAGGTAATCGGGAATAGACCCTTTAAGTAGCCGTTCAGTCGTGGGCAGATCTCCAGCCACACCTACATCATATCCCGAAACGGAAAGAACAGACTGATAGGTCTCCCGGATGAGTTTGTCATCATCCACAATGAGTAGTTTTATTGACATGCAGCATCAAAAAACGGCAATAAATTCAGCAGATTTCAAATAAATAATGACAGGAATGCTTTTGACATACTATGACCTGGTGAGCCTTTAATCTTACGATTCATCTGCAGGTGTCCAGGAGATGGTGCACCCGGGAGATCCCAAATCCGTTGAAAATTCTATTGCAACACACATTCCATTGGACGAACCATCTGGCCCCATCAGGGGAAATCCAGATAGAGTAACCGGGATTATCCTGGATCGTATCTGGATATGACAGGAAATTTTCCTGAATTGGCGTCCCTGATTCCCTGTAAAATCAGTGAAAACCGTATGTTGTGCTCCATTATCCTCAAGGAAAAAATCAGTGAGTGAACACCCGATACACAGCTTATCTGAGATGATCTGGCTGAGCTCATCAGGAACGGTTGCAGAGGTGATTATCCATTTGAGATCAGTCTCCAGAACGACGACAGGATGGTCGGAAAGGAGTGAGCTAACGAGAGATATCTGATTTTTGAGCCGTTCTTCTTCCCTCTTGCGGCCTTCAATCTCCTGACTCATGCGACGTGCATTCTCTTGCATATCAGATATCTTCTCAGCAAAAATCGTGGAGATCCCCCTTCTGAGTTCTCTAATCTCCATCTCCTGATACTTTAAATCAGTGACATCTTTCCCATGGAGATGGATCTCATGCAGCGTATTGTCTTTGAAAGAGGGAAAAACGGTCCACTGTTGCCAGTGTATATCACCATCAGGAAAAACCACCATAATTTCTACCGGCAGGGAATCAGGGGTAAGACTTCCTCTGAGATATGCTTCACGAATACGGATCATATCCTGATTCCTGACAAATGGAAGTCCTGAAGATCCAATCAGGTCCTGAAGGGGGGTTTTGCAATAGGTTGTATATGCCGGATTTGCATACTGTATCCGTTCATCCGGTTTCATACAGACGATAAATCCATCATTCTCATGAATTAAGGGAAAGTCCCGATCTGTTTGGGGAATAGAAGCATCAGATCTCACAAGCCATGAAGAGAAATCAGTGATCTGAATCCCGACTCCGGTCATTGCATCATCATAAATGCAGGCAACAAGCGTGATACGGTACATCCGGTCTTCAAAAGTCATCGTCTGCCGATAGGGAGAGAGCCCCCGAATATTGGTCAGTCGTTGAATCTGATCCTGAATCGTATGGTCAGACAAAAACGGATGGTTCAGATCTTTGAGTTGAACTCCCCAAAGCTCATCTTCCTGACACGCCAATACGGTCTCTATAGGACCTGATACTGCTCTGATGATCCCAAGGCGGTCTACTCCGAGTGCTACTCCATCACTCATCAGGCTGAACGCATGATAGGGCACCCGGGTGCACACCTGGTAGAGCCTGACTTTTCCATATGACCGGAGGTCTACCTGGCCCTGCCGATGCAATGTTGTCAGATATTTGGCCGCGATATTCCGGTTCATATCAAGGGCTGCAGAGATCTCAGATATACTTCCCCCGTCAGGGTGTTCAGTCAAATAGGATAATATTTGAGATATCTGCAATGGACCTGGCCCCCTGAATTGGTATATTCATAGTCATGGATTATACATATAACCTCACTCACGCAATGCATCGACGCCTTCAGCAACCACGAGTATATCGTTCTATGAAAAGATATGAGATTATACCAGGATGTTCCCGTTTAATCCCGGGCATAGACTGGCAGAAGATGGATTAAAAGAATATATTTTCAACCCCATCATCAGATTACAAAGAACGGAACATCATCATGATATTTTTAGATAATCTCCCCCTTGGGAAAAAACTCGCCTTGTTTGTAGCGATTGCTGTGATTGGAATAACCGCCATAGGCATTGTTGGTATCAATAGTACAAATCAGGTCAATGAAGAACTCATTCATTTAAATGATGTGCAACTCATCCACATCAAAACGCTGGGTGAGGCGAAAACTCATTTTATGGCATACTCCCGTGCAGTTTCGGATCATATTCTCGCACCTGACACGGCCACGATGGAACTGAGAGAGAAAGATATGACCGATTCTGCAGCAGCAGGACAAGAACAACTGGATCTCTACAAAAAAGCTGGTGTCTCCGAAAAGGGGAAAGAACTGCTCACAAAATTTGAAACAGAATGGGCGGATTACATAACTTCAGGCAAAGACGTATTAGAATTATCTCGTCAACTCAAAAATGAAGACGCAAGAGTTATGAAGAATGAGGTGACACGACCAAAACTTGAAGCGGCCATGAATACCCTCGATGAAATGACTCAATTAAATTCTGAACAGGCTCATACCACCTACCAGATGAGTCAAGATATCGCGTCTAACTCTATTAATATTATTATCATTATCGCAATTCTGGTTGGCTTTATTCTCCTCGTCTTCGCCTTCTTCCTTGTCAGGAGCATAACCGGTCCTCTTAACCGCACGGTTGATCTGTTTCAGGAGATGGGAAAAGGACACCTTTCTGACCGCCTGAATATGAACCGCAAGGACGAAATCGGCGTGTTGGCTCAAACTCTGGACACATTCTCGGATAACCTGCAGACCCAGGTTGTCGGTACCTTGCATCAGATCGCCATGGGAGAGAAGAATATCACATTGCTCACCGCTGCAGATGATCAGGACGAAATTTCTCCTGCCCTGAACCAGACGATCACCACCATCAACGAGATAGTCGGCGAGGTCGGATACCTCATCACTGAATCACAGGAAGGCAGACTGTCAAAGCGTGGAGACCCGACGAAGTTTATCGGTTCATATCTTGATATCATCGTTGGCATCAACAACATGCTCGACGCCATCATCACTCCGATCAACGAGGCCCTTAGGGTTGCTGACCTGTTCGCCCATGCAAAGTTCACGACCCGGTTTGATGAGAACATAGTAACAAAAGGAGATCTCATCGCCCTGAAAGAGGGACTGAACACGGTCGGAAAAGAGCTATCAGTCGCCATTCAGGATGTTTCTGAACAGATAGGCACCCTGACTGCGTCTGCCGAAGAAGCAGCATCCAGTGTGGAAGAGATTACCGCAGGAGCATCATCAGTAGCCCAGAGTTCAGCGGTAGTAAGTAATAACGCAGAGAATAGTGTTACTTCAGTAGATCAGGTCCTCACCGCGATGGAAGAACTGACGACGTCGGTCTCCACGGTGGCGGCAAAGGTCGATGCCGTCAGCAGGCTCACCCAGGATGCAAATGCGACCTCTACCAAAGGGGTTGAGCAGGCAGCCGTTGCAGAGACGGGAATCAATGCAATTAATCAATCGGTCAATGATGTCGGAAAAATTATCACCGAGATCAGGGAACAGATGAACGAAATCGGGAAAATCGTCGAGATCATCAGCAATATTGCCGACCAGACAAACCTCCTCGCTCTCAATGCAGCAATTGAAGCTGCCCGTGCCGGGGATGCAGGGATGGGATTTGCCGTGGTTGCAAACGAGGTCAAGACCCTAGCCCAAGACTCACAAGGCTCTGCTGAAAATATCGCAAAGATCATCAGTACCCTCCAGAAACAGTCTGAAAAGGCAGCAACTGCCATGAATCAGGCAACTACTCAAGTCGATAAAGGATCCGTTGCCATCACTGATACCATCCGGTTCTTCAATGCGATTGCAGAACAGGTTGAGCAGATTGCACAAAACATGACTGAGGTGGCCAGCCTTTCTGAAGAAGAAGCAGCTGCCGTACAAGAGATCACGGCAAGTGTCTCTGAGGTGAAGATCATGTCCAATGATACCGCCAGGGAAGCAGGGAACTCAGCCGCAGCCTCTGAACAATCATCTGCTGCACTAAATCAGGTCGCTCAGATCATATCAGATCTCTCCGTGATTGCGACCCGGATCAATGAATCCATGTCACGGCTCAACGGGTGATGATCGGGAAAAAACCCGATTTTTCAAAACATGAAAAGAGTTGATAAAAGGAGCGTTAATAATGGGAACATTTGGCCCGAAAGAATCATCTAATGCATCTCCGGACAACATGCACCAGGCTGGGAGTCAGTCAGTGAACAGGAAAGGAAAGGTCGATGAAGGTCTGCAGTTTGTTGAATTTATTCTCGGCAAAGAATACTTTGCGGTGAACCTGTTTCACACCAGGGAAGTCCTTACTCCGAGTGAAATTACTCCACTTCCAAGCGCACCGCCATACATTAAAGGAGTAATGGATCTTCGTGGGTCAATCACGACCATCATCGATCTGAAAACGTTGATGCACATAACTACTGAATCAATCAATGCGAAACGGTCACGGATCATCATTCTGGATCAACAGATATCAGAAAAACCGGTAGGCATTCTGGTTGATGATGTCTACTCGGTAAGCACGCATACATCTGCCGATATTGACCGGGAAGCTGACCACAAAACCCATAACGCCAGAAATATTATGGGAATAATCAGGAAAACCTTGAAAGAAGGAGCCCGGGAGACCCATAAACTCATTCTATGGCTCGATATTCAATCAATGATGGCATCTATAGAAAAGGATCTCTGAATGATCATGAGGGATGATACCTGACATATCATCTCGTATGAGGACTGGAGATGGCCATACCATGCACCGTATGCCAGCAGAATGGAGGTGAGGAGAAACGGATGGGCAGGATATCAAT
This sequence comes from Methanospirillum sp., assembly GCA_035561295.1. Lineage (GTDB taxonomy): Archaea > Halobacteriota > Methanomicrobia > Methanomicrobiales > Methanospirillaceae > Methanospirillum. The sequence continues at coordinate 25,262 of DATMXW010000143.1, forward strand.
CGGAAGATGCAGTTACTCAGCTCAGTGACTCGTCATGACCTGCTCAATAAGATCAGTTGCGCTGAGGTACTAATAGAACAGTATCTGGTCCACCATTCAGATCAAGGGGGGACAAATACCGATCTTAGCAATGCGCTCGGGATACTGGATCAGATTGAAGAGTTTCTAACCAATATCCGTGAGTATGAAAAAACCGGGATTGCACCACCACACTGGATCAATCTCCATGAAGCATTGAAATCTGCGATAGAACGGATTCCTGATGAAATTAACCTGGATTGTGATCTCCCGCCCATTCATATCTATGCAGATACCCTTCTTGATCGGGCATTCTATAACCTGGTAGATAACGCGATTATTCATGGCGGGAGTATCTCGCTGATCCGGATAACCATGCAGGAGGATGACCATTGCTTGATAATCTCTGTGCAGGACGATGGAGTCGGAGTTCCCAAAGAAGATAAAGAGAAGATATTTCAGCTCGGGTATGGCACACATACCGGTTTTGGGTTATTTTTTATCAGGGAGGTGCTTGCTATCACTCAGATCGAAATAACCGAATGCGGTGTTCCCGGAAGGGGGGCACGGTTTGAGATTCGGGTTCCAGAGGCCGGGTGGCGGATGCAATGAGATTGATCTGATAAGCCACATTTTTTTTGGTGAGAACAGTTTGAAAATCAGGAGCCAGAAGTAATTGAGGTTAGTTTGAGATCTTATTTTGCCTAAACCTCTTTACCCTGGAGGTCGTCGTATGTTCCACAATGAATCTTCTCTATCCCGTATTTGATAATGCTCGCTATCTCTTGTTGTAACAATGGAACCTTGTGAATTATGATATCCCAAGGACATCCAGGTCAACGCATAAATACCGGTGAATAAGAGTATCATAAATACCTGACAGTCGTAAAATATACTTAAACTGGTGAGAACAATATGGACCGCCGCATCCCCTACGGGATTATGAACTATGCCGAGATGGTGGAAGATAAAGGGTATTTCATCGATAAAACAACGTTTATTTCAAAATTAGAGAAGATAAAAAACCCGGTCTTTCTCCGCCCCCGTCGGTTTGGTAAATCCCTGTTCTGCTCTATGCTTCAATATTATTATGACCTGCATGAAGTGGATCGGTTTGATGAACTCTTTGATCAGACCTGGATCGGAGAGCATCCGACCAGTACCCATAACCAGTATATCGTTCTCAAATTTGATTTCTCAGTAATACCGGTGTCTGATGATATTAGAGAACTCGAGAGCAATTTTAATTTATATTGCAATGGTCTGCTTTCAGATACCCATTTTACCTATCCCGATATCATGGCATCCATGCCAGAAATTGCTGCCCAGGCCCCTGCATCGATAAACCTTGTACGGTTGCTGAATTATCTGAAACAGACAGATGCACCCGCGGTATATGTTATCGTCGATGAGTATGATAATTTTTCCAACCAGTATATTACCACTCACCAGGATCACGTATATCGGGAGATAACTTCAGGAGACAGTTTTCTGCGGACCTTTTTTAAGGTGCTCAAAGAAGGGAGACAGACCGGAGCGGTTGCAAATATCTTCATCACCGGAGTTCTTCCAATTACTATCGATGATCTGAGCTCTGCCTATAACATCTCCACATTCATCACCCTTGATCCCTCATTTGAGCAGATGCTCGGATTTACCCAGGTTGAAGTTGATTCCCTGATGGACATACTCTACCGTGATTATCGCCTTGATCCCACGATTCGTCTGCAGGTAGATGAAGTGATAAAAAATATGTATAATGGGTATCACTTCACAAATTCCCATACGGCTGCCGTCTACAACCCTACCATGCTCATGTATTTTCTCAGGCAATTCTGTGAGCAGAAGACAATTCCTGATGATCTCTTTGATCTGAACCTGCGAACCGATCTCTCCTGGATTAGAAGGCTGACCGGGGGGAATGCCGAACATGCAAAAGACCTGATCAGTCAGCTGGCTATCCATGAAACGATTCCATTTAACAGAAAGGCACTTGTCTCACAGTTTAATGTGAGTGAATTTTTTGAACCGGTTTTTTATCCGGTATCACTCTTTTACCTGGGAATCCTGACCCGAAAGGATGAATTTGATCTCACCTTCCCCAATCTCTCGATGAAAGAGATAGCTGTTGAATACTTTAACGAAATATTTCGTATTGATCTCGGCCAGGAAAAGTACAAAGAGATGATGCAGGGATTTATCAGGAAGCCTAATCTTATCACATTATTTGCAGAGTATTGGCGGCTTTATGTCAGCCAGCTCCCTGAATCAGTATTTGGTCAAATGAACGAAAACTTCTACCGCACTACGTTCTTTGAACTCTGCAGCAGGTACCTCTCTCCCTGGTTCACCTGGAACATAGAGCGATCCTATCCCCAGGGCCGCACTGACCTTGAGTTTGTCGGAAAATATCACGAAAAATTTGCAGATCTGCGATGGATCATCGAATTTAAGTTTTTTTCAAATAACGAATGGGTCCGCCTGAAAACACCTATAGAAGAGTTTGTGGTAAGGGAAGAGGATACCAGGCAGATAACAGGATATGCAGAAGGGCTCAGGCAGGAGTATCCAGAGGCAACAATCCAACTGTTTGTGATCTATTGTATCGGGAACCAGGGGTTTCGGGTGTTTGAGGTGCCAGGCCAGTTCTGAAGAGATTTAATTCTCCAGCATCATTCATCAGGTACAGGGGAAGAGTTGTCCGGATTATCAGGATTCATACTGAACATACCTTCCGGAACCAGGATCTCAAACCGGGATCCCTGCCCAGGAATTCCACATTCACGAATAGAAATATCGGTGATCGAGAGAACCTCTCTTGCAAGGAACAGTCCCATACCGGTATTTTTTCCATACCCATGTTCGAAGATCATCTGTTTCTCTTCGGCAGGGATACCATCACCATCATCCTCGCAGACGATAATATTACTGCCACCGGTCTCTTCCACATAGAACCGAATGGTTGTGACCTTCCCGCCATATCTCACAGCGTTTTCTATGAGATTATAAAAAACCCTGATTATCAGGGGATCAGCAAAAACACTAGTACCAGCGGGAATGCAATTCTGCACCATAATGTGTGTAGTGAGAGCTTGATTTGCAGCAGATGTAACCAGATTCCTACAATCCTGCCACACAGGGGCATTGACACCAATATATTCATACTCCTTGGTGAACTGGATCATGGACGATATCCGTTCAACTGCAGTTACCATGCTTCTGATCTGGTCGGCAATAGTGGAATCAGGCTGGGTCTCTTGCAGCACATCAGCATATACCTGAATTACCGTGAGCTGATTATTAATGTCGTGCCGGGTAATCGAGGAAAGCAGATTGAGCTTTTTCTGTGCGAGAAGAAGTCCCTGTTCAGAGGTTTTAATCTTTTCATAGGCATTGCGGAGCTCGTTTTCCATACGTTTCCGATCTGTAATTTTTACAGAAGCCCCGATTAAGCGGTAAATAGATCCGTTCGGATCTGCAACAGGGGTGAGCTTACTGAGCCACCACTCAGTGTTACCAGAGATGTTCAACTCAAATTCCGACTCCTCAACTTGTTTTAAATTCACACAGTGATCATAGAGATTGCGAACATACTGAATCGTTGATTCACCAAAGAGATGAAGCAGGTCTTCTGGTTTTTTTCCGACAATTTCATCCTTTTCAATCCCAAAGAGTGTTTCGTAGGTTTTGTTCACTCCTTCGTATTCATAGAGACCAGGGCCCTTCACTTTCACCACAAATATCGAGAGTTCGCTATTATCATAGATTGTACTTAGAAAATCAGATAATTTTCGATATTTTTCTTCACTCTCCCGTAATTGTTCCACTGCTTTTCTGCGTTCGGTAATATCCGTGGTGATTATGGCGACACCGCCAGGAATACGGAATGCTTCGATTTCTAAAATAAGCGCTCCGAATTGCGGCGAATTGATATGTTGATGATCAATAAAGCGTTGACCAGTCTGGATAACATCCTGAAGCTGCTCCAGAAGCAACTCATCAACATCAAGAATTAATTCGGTAATATGTCTCCCGATCATCTCGTATTTTCTTCTTCCCTGCCACCATTTTGCCCCAAAGGTATTTATTTCGACTAGAATCAGGTTTTCATCGAATATCCCGATACTGGAGGTCATGTTATCGATGAACGCTTTCAATCTTCCCTGGCTATCCCTGAGGGCATTTTCTCCGTTCCTGCGATCAGTAATATCCCGGGCTATGCCCCAGAGATAGGAAATATTGCCAAGTTCATCCTTAACAGTGAAAAACTGCAACACAACTGGGAAAACAGTGCCATTCTTGCGAATGTATTCTTTCTCATAAACCCCAGAGACACCATCCTTCTGGAGACGGTTGACCCATACTTCGTTATACTCCCATTGGTGCCACTTTTCAGGAGTAATAGCATAATGGTTATCTTTGTTTTTTAGTTCCTCGAGATTGTAGCCAAGCATCTCACAATAGGCTTCGTTAGCATCAAGGAATCTCCCCTGAATATCCATTACCACAAACCCATCCCGACTGTTTTCAAATAACTCACGATAACGCCGCGAACTCTCCTGCAACGCTTCCCCGGCCTTGGCAAGTTCCTCATAATTCAGCCTGAGTTCTTCACTGGTCGCTGCCATCTGCTCATATGCGGCGTTTAGTTCTTCATTTTTCCTGGCAAGCTCCTCCTCGGTCAGTTTTCTTACCGTGATCTCCTCAATAGTCCCATCCCACGAGATGATAGAACCGTTTTCGTCCCTGACACTCGTTGCATTGATGGCAATCCATATAGAGTGACCGTCCCGGTGACGGATTTCAGTTTCAAAATTTCTGACTTCGCCATTGCGCATAAGTAACTCAGCAATTTCCTGCCGATCCAAAGGTCTTACATATAACTGTTTTTCGATATCATGGATGACTGCCATCATTTCTTGTGGAGATCCATATCCTGCAATCCGGGCAAACGCTGCGTTCATGTCAAGGTACTCCCCTTTAGGAGTCGTCCGGAATATACCCAGAATTGCATTATCAAACAAGCTACGATACTTTTCCTCACTCTTGCTCAGTGCCCTTTCCACGATCTTGCGTTTTCGCACTTCTCTAATAAACTCGATCAGATTAGACAGAGCATCGGTGAATGGCTGAATATAATTCACAAAAATATCATCGTACCCGCCGGGCCTGTTCGCAATAAAGAAAAATCCAACCTGTTTTCCTTCCTTTAGGATGGGAACACCAAGAAATGTGTGTATGGGTGAGTCTCTCTTCAGAAGACTGCCTCTTTGGGTATCATGAACAGGATCATTTGATATTACAACCGTTCCCAATGCCACAACTGTACTAATAAGTGCTTTCAGAGTGTCAGATTCACGACCAGGTAAAGCGACGGTCTCATGCTTCTCCACAGATGTCCAGTCCCATTCTGCATTCGAAATAATTACATCAGTTATATATGGAATATCCTTTTCATCATAGAGTGTTTCAGCGATAAAACCGTGTTCACTCTGAGTAAGCTTGAGTAATTGATCTAATACAGTAACGAATACGCTCATCGGGTCGCCATCGATAAAAAACTGGGCCTGTGACTGGGTAATACAATCCAGAAGAAGGTTGGTCTTAAACAGTTTTTCTTCCGCAGCCTTACGCTCTGTGACATCCCGCCAGGTGATATGGAGCATCTCCTCTCCTTTGAACATGATTGGAATTAGAGAGACTTCAAGGAGGATAGGTGTCCCATCACCCCGTCTGACCATCCATTCAAACCTGCAATGTCCCTCACGATGAGCATGGTTGATATATTCAGGTGCTGTATCGACAGACAGGCGCCCATCCGGCTGATATTCTGGCGAGATATCCATTGGGGTTAAGCCGATGAGCTCCTCTTTTACCGGTATCCCAAGAAGATCAAGAGCTGCCTGGTTACACTCGAGAAACCGGTCATCCTGCATCAGGAGAATCGAATCTGATGACTCCTCATACAGTTTCCTGAAGGTGTACTCGTTCTCCTTCAGAGCATCTTCAAACGTTTTTCTCCGGGTAATATCAGTGCCAACCTGGAGGTGAACAAACCTTCCATCACTCCACCTGATGACCTGGTCCCGACAGTCGTACCACCTGCCATTCAGGGTGTTTTTAATCTCATGCTGATGAACCCCGGTTGGACCGAAATCATCAGTCAGGAGGTGAATAGTGCAGAAAGGACAAGGTTTCCGATGATCCTTCTGAACTATCTCGAAACATTTCTTTCCTGCCATATCTCCAAAGAGGCTACGACCCTGCCGGTTCAGGTACAGGAGTTCATATGTTTGCAGATCTGCAACAAAGATGTAGGCATCGATACTGTCCAGGATGGTATACAGTTCAGCCTTGACCACTTCGGCAATACTGCTGACTAATGAACCCTCAAGCCGGGCCCTATCTCCAGAAATATCACGACCTCTTGATTTTTCTTCAATATCCCTGATAATCTGGTCAGATGAAGGAGATGCAAATATCTGATAGTTTGTTCGAATCATCGTGAGGACTTTTTCTGACTCCATCCATCGGGAATCAAGCTGGTTTACCATATCATCGATTCGTCTGATCTGTTCTGCTATAAGATTCCGATTCCTCTCATCATATCCCATATCTGCAGACATCAGGATAATCATGAGCGGGTTTCGTATCTCATCATTGAGAATTGAGAGCTGGGCAAGGTTTTTCTGGATCTGCTTAAGGGCGGCATCATTGTCATCTTCAAGTCTTTTCCGCTGGGTGATATCCTGCCCCTGAGCAATGGTGGCGATCGGGATTTGTCCATCCGGGCTGTACAGGGTTGCCGAGTTCCATAAGACAGTTTTGATGGTTCCGTCCTGGTGTAAAACCGCCAACTCTACGGTATCCCATCTGACACCGGCCTTCGTCGTCTCAATGAGTCGCATCGAGTGTTGAACCAGGTCTTTTGGGAATATCGTCCCAATAGACTGACCAATAAGCAGATCAGCAGATCTTCCGACCAGGTTTTCTAAAGCATGATTCACCCGGGTGATGATATAGGCAGCATCCCAGACGATGATCGGGACATTTGCAACGGTAATCAGGTTCTCCAGGTAATTGGTGGTTTCTCTGAGTTGGGATTCAGTTACAGCCAGATTAGAATATTGCACCCGCAGTTCCTCTTCAGAACCAGCGATAGCCTCGTAGGCAATATTTAACAGTTCATTCTTTTGACTAAGTTTGAGAATCAGTTCATCACGTTCAATTTCTGCTTTCTTTCTCGATGTAACATCATGAATAACACCAACTACTTTGAGAGGGGTGCCAGATTCATCTGTTATGATCTCAGCAATTGATATGATCGTTCGCTCTGGTGAACCATCAGCAGGATGAATCGCAAATTCTAGATTATAAGGAGATTTTCCTTCAATCAGGTCTATGAGAGCCTGGTGAACACGTTCACGTTCCGGGATACAGGATTCAATTTCATGTATAGGCAATTTATTATCAGGAGGAGGGATCATGCCATAGATATGGAACCCTTCATTTGATCCCCAAATATTACCAGTATTGAGATCAAACTCCCAGCTCCCCAGGTGACCAACTGCCTGGGCCTGCTCAAGCCGCTGGTTTTGTATGGTAATCTGATCTTCAATTGATTTTCGTGCGGTAATATCCCGACCAATACCAAGGACCCCTATCAGTGTCCCCTGAGTATCGAACAGCGGTGTTTTGATCGTTTCCAGTAAAGAACGATGACCATCATCAGCAAACGTTATCCACTCTTCATTTACTAATGACCTGGATGCATCGATTGCTCTACGATCATATTCTCGAAATGAAGCAGCAACCTCTTTCTCGAAGAAATCATAATCTGATTTTCCAATAAGATCTCCTTCTTTCGCTCCAATAAACCGCTCAAACATCGTGTTACAGGCAAGGTATACTCCATCCCGGTCTTTTAGCCATACGAGATCCGGAATAGCATGAATGAGGGTCTGCAACCTCCCTTCACTTTCTTTCAGATGCTCTTGTGCCTGTTTGAGAGTAGTGATATCAGTATGGGTTCCAACCATCCGGTCAGGATTTCCATCCGTATCCCAGCCAACAATTTTCCCCCGGGAAAGAATCCAGCACCAGCCGCCGGATTTTGTTTGCATCCTGAACTCTACTGTGTATCCTCTATCCTTTTTATGAATACAATCCATGATCTTCTCTTCAGCACGGTTCAGATCATCCGGATGGAGGAGCGAGCGCCAGGTATCATAGGTGGGTGGCAACTCATCAGGTTCATACCCAAGCATAGTGAACCAGCGGGGACCAAAGATGGTTGTTCCAGTAGGAATATTCCAGTCCCAGATAGCATCATTGGCTGCATCAAGGGAGAATCGAAGTCGCTCTTCACTTTCCCGGAGCGATTCTTTTATCCCATATAGATCGCGAGATAAACGGGCACTCTCTCTCTTTCTGAAGAGATACAACACGGCACCGGTCCCGAAGAGGAGGAGGAGTTCAATAAAAATCATTTCAAGTGCTCGTGTCTGAAGCGGTTGAAATACTTCGGAAGGATCGATCTTCGCTTCCATGAACCAGGGGCTATCTGGAATATTCCTGATGTTTGCGATGACCGGCACCCCACGGTAATCTATTCCCTCAACTATCCCCTCCTGTCCCATTACTGCTTTCATGGCTGGGAGATTGGTCTGGTTGAGGGAAAGACGAAGGGATAGGGGAGGATCAGGTCTAAATCTAAGTTTGTTGAGATAGAGTACAGTATCTCCTTCACGCCTAAGCAGGAGGGTCTCTGCACTAGAACTTGGGACAGGCCACTTCGAAATAAACGGATAGAGATACTCCTCCGGGTCTATCTGAAAAACGAGTACGCCTAGTTGTTTCGATTTATTTTCATGATCAAATATTGGAACAAGGATGGTGAGATAGACCTTCTGATCATATTCATCATTGTAGAAATCGATAACCCTGATCTCCCTCTTTTCTAAGACGGACGATAGTTCAAGAAGAACTCGGGAAGAGACAGAGTCAGGTGGGTTCGGGACAGATAGTACCATCTTTCCTTGCGGACTGAGGAGATAGATACGATTATAGTGATATTGAGTCTTGACATTTGAAAGCCAGTTCAGGAGATCCCGTGTTACGGTGGTGTTTGATGGATTATGCTGGATTTCACTGACTTGTGATGAGAAAATATTATTTTGTACAAATACCTGGGCGTCCCCGATCCGTTCGCTTCGCCAACTGATCAGTCCATTGACTTTCAGATCACCAACACTGGTCAGCTGATTCTCGACTTCGGATCGATATTCCTGCTCATAACTCTGGTAATAGAGATTTCCGGCGAGGATGATCCCTGCTGCAAGTACCAGGAATATCAGTATAAGATAGTAGAATTCCCGTTGTTCTGCATTAATACTCATCCTATTCACCTATACTGATAAGATACCAGAACTTTCGACTGACTCCAGAACCTCAAACGTACCTATTTAGGAATTCCACACTCCTTGGTGGAAAGACAGGTCATTAAGAGGAACTCACCAGTGAGAAAACACGATACCTGAATATTTCATAGCCCAAGGTATGAGATTTTCTCATTCTCTGCCCCGAATGATTATAGCACCGCTATGGTTAGTCATCATGTTGAGCTGAACCGGGGAGTTCTCACCGGCTAACGAGATCCTGGTTAATCACACCGATAATTAGCAGGAGAACGTGTGTTCTCGACAGAATCTCAAGGGGAATCACCTCCCTACTGCCAAATACTCCACAGCAAACCGTTCATCGCTTATAGTACACTCAATGACTTGTTCAACGCCAACCATCGGGAACGGGAGAGGTATCTCATTTCTCTCACTGTATATCCAGAACTGGTTCTTCACATATTATTAAAGTTCCCACTCGTCCCCCTCATGATGGGGTATACTTCCCATCTCGGTCAAAACCTTATAGAACCGATACGATAAACATTTATAGGGCAACTGTTTTTGATCTCCTACAGCCGGCTAACAGCGATTCAGGAATGAGATACCGTCCGATTCACAAGAGACCAGCTGCCTCAAGAATCCGTTATCCAGGTCTGTTATCAGGATTCGGGTTTTGATCCATTGTGGACTGGTTTGGAACGATGGTCACGATACAGTCCTGGTCCGGCCCGAATCTCAAAACGCACTCCGGATCCTTCAATCCCGTTTTCTATAATTGAAATCCCGGTAATAGACAGGATTTCCCTACAGAGGAACAGACCAAGTCCGCTGTTCTTCCCAAATCCATTCGAGAATATCTTCTCCTTAACATCAACGGGCACACCCTGCCCATCATCAGTATACCAGATCAGAAGATCATGGTCATCATACCGGTATTCGAGTGAGATCATCCTGATTGTTCCACCATGGCGGATACTGTTATCGATAAGGTTGTAAAAGACCTTCTCAATCATCTTATCCCCATACACCAGTACTCCGGGATCCGGAAGATTCAGAGATATTCCACCAAGAATACACTGGATGGTTTTTCTCCCTAATATGGCAATAGGATCGATCCAGATCGGCTCATGCTGTCCAATCTCGTCATATTCATGAGTGAATCTCACAAGCCGGGTTATCTGATCCCCCATATCACTAATGGTTAAGAGATGTTTCCGGTCAGGAGAATTCAGGTCGGTTCTGTCCTCTAGTAATAATTGAGAAGACATTCCAATCACAGTCACACAATTCAGGATGTCGTGCCGGGTAATGCTGGAAAGGATTGAGATTTTATGAAGGGCTGTTGCAAGAGCATTCTGATACCTTCTGAGCGACGTTATTTCTGTTGAAAGTCCGATGATCCGAAGACCGGTTCCATTCTCGCGTAAAAAACTCCGGGCATGGACTAGATGATAGCGGGTCTCTCCGGAATCCATTAGAATCCGGTATTCCTCGTTGATATTCACCCCTTCCTGCGAAACCCCCCGAAGTAGTCCAGCAAGACGTGACCAATCATCAGGATGAATCCGTTCTCTCAGCCTGACTCCCGGACTCTCCCCTTCGGCATGTTCTATACCAAACATTCTGATCATCTGGCTGTCTAGTATAATATCATCAGAATCCTGATCCAACTCCCATACGCCGGCCCCAGCTGAGCTGATTGCAAGATCATACCGGGTTGCCAACCGACGGATTTCAGAATGTGAGCTATCCAGCTCCCTGGCCTGTCGCTCTACATTGAGAATCAAAAACAGAAACGTCGCACCGATTGAAGCAATAAGAATATAGAAGTACAGAACCGTGTTTACCACTGAGGGTTCAAGGAGAGTCCGTCCTATCGGATTGAAGAAATAATCAATAGCCCGTTCTGCAAATATAATGGCAAGGATCAAGTAAATTATCCCAAGGAGGTGAGTAAAGTGCTTTTCCCCTACATTATTTTTCCAGAATAGGATTCTGACAGTCTGAACGCTGATGACCCCAAATACGCATGAAAGGAGAACTGTTCGATAGGCAAGTGAGTTATCAACGATATACCAATAATATATTCCTGACATGATAAGAGGAAGCACCAGATACCAGCGGCGATCGATCCCCCTCCCGGTATAAAACCGGGAGATGGCTTCATAGATCATAAGCAGACCAAGGGTATTGAAGAAATTGCCTCCAAAGATAGAGACTGTATCCGGGATAACACCGCGAAGAGCTCCCAGTATCTGCCCTGTTGCCAGCATTGCCAGTTGGAGTGCCCAACATACAAACCCCGGATATACCCCCCGTATGCGGGCATAGAGAACCATCATCATCGTGAGGAAAAGTTCTATGATGACGATACTGAAGAGAAAGGTTCGTATGTCAAAAAATCCCGTGACCGCAGGCATGATATGAGGAGTAGTATTCTCCCGGACGATCTATATATAGTATTTTACCGACACAGATTAGATCAATTACAATGACCCTATTCCGATGGATTTTCCAGGTGGGATTGCAAAGCCTATCTATCTCTTATCACATTACATCAGTAAAAAACTACTCTGTATCAATTAGATTGAATCTTTGTCACTACACATGATATCAGAAAATCAACAGGATAATCATTATCTCTTATCATGCTGAAGGATTAAAAAAACATGACATCTGCATAAGAAAGGAGGTGGGTAAATATGGAACACACCAGAGTTCCTTCATTGATACAAGACAGGAAATGAGCCTGAAATAACCTCTCTCCCCAAAAAAATGATGGAAGCCATTTTGACACCATCTCCCATGTTCACATCCAGCGGGCACGTACCCATCAGGTAGAGACACATAACCGGATCCATCATAAACTGGATAGTATCCACATGGACTGCCAGCTGACCTTTCTTGGGATTGATTACAATTGGAAACCCACCCTGATGGCCGTTATGCGATGATTGGTAAGAGGGTTGAAAAACGGCGGCGTCTGATCGAAGAGTCTTCGTATAATTATGAATGAACAGAAAATATGCATACTCTATGTTGATGATGAGACTGATCTTCTGAAACTGGGAAAACTGTTCCTTGAACGATTTGGAAATATCAATGTTGATATATCACCATCAGCCCATGAAGCTCTTGAAAAAATTGCCATTGGAAATTACGACGGGATTGTATCTGATTATCAAATGCCAGAAATGGATGGTATTCAGTTTCTCCAGGAGGTAAGGGCAAGGTTTGGGGACATCCCGTTTATTCTCTTTACCGGAAGAGGCAGAGAAGAGGTCGTTATCCAGGCAATTAACCATGGTGCCGATTTTTACCTCCAGAAAGGAGGAGAACCAAAGTCACAATTTGTCGAGCTTGAGCATAAAATCAGACAGGCGGTATCACGGAGAGAGGCAGAACATGCATTAATAGAAAGTGAACAAACATCCCGTGCCCTTCTTGATGCAACCACAGATGCTGTTGCACTTTTAACTCAGGATCTCATTATACTTTCAGCGAATGATGCGTTTGCACATCGATTTGACAAACAGATAGAAGATCTTATCGGAAAAGAACTCCATGAACTGGTCTCTCCGGAATTCGCCCAAAATCGGAAAGTCAGAGTGAATGAGGTAATCCGGACAAAGCAACCAGTACGGTTTGAGGATATTCGTGATGAGATATTCCTGGAAAATAGTATTTACCCGATTTTTGATGGACAGGGAGATGTTACCCTGCTTGCTTTCTACAGCAGGGATGTTTCTGCAAAAAAACATGCTGAAAGGGATTTACAAATTGCGTACGATAAAATTGCTGCTGATGAGGAAGAACTTCGAGAAAAGTATGATGAACTTGCGAGAAGTGAAAAACAGGTTCGGGAGAGTGAAGAGAAGTTTAGAAGCCTGACCGAAAACTCTCTTGATACTATCATGCTTTTTGATTCGGATCTTCGCCATGTGTATGTAAATCCAAATATTGAATCACAGGTAGGAATTCCCGCGAGTGAGTTTATCGGAAAAACACATGCAGAACTGGGTTTCCCACCGGATCTGACCCGCCTCTTTGAGGAGACGTTACGAAGTGTATTTCAGACCGGTCAGACACGTCAGATAGAATGTATGCTTCAGTCAGGGATCTGGATTGACTGGCTTGTTGTACCGGTACACAACCTGGAAAACCGTGTTGAGCAGGTAATAACCTCGGCCAGGGACATTACCGAGCGGAAAAAGGCAGAAGAACATATCAGGCTTGCTGATTTTTCTATAGAACACTCCGAGATTCCTACCATATGGTTTAATGAGCAGGCCCAGATTATCAGGGCAAACAGAGCTCATTGTGATGCCCTTGGATATACCCGGGAAGAGATGTCACACCTCACGGTTCACGATTTTGATCCCTGGTATCCCCCTGAATCATGGAATCAGATCTGGCAGAGGATCAAAGAACAAAAACACGTTATTATTGAATCTGAGCACAAGAGAAAAGATGGAACACTTTTTCCGGTTGAGATTTCAAGTAGTTTTTTTGAATATGAAGGTCGTCAGATTTGTATCTCGTATGCTCATAACATATCTGAACGGAAAAAAAATGAAGAGGAACTCCGTTCAGCTTTTAACCAGATCGCGGCATCTGAAGAAATTCTTCAGCGTAATTATCAGGAACTGCTCCAAAGTGAATCTGCCCTCCGTGAAAGTGAACATCGTCTGGCCGATATCATTAATTTTGCTCCTGATGCGACACTCGCCATCGATGTCCAGGGAAAAATCGTTGCCTGGAACCATGCGATAGAGAAGTTTACCGGCATTCATGCATCAGAAATGCTTGGAAAAGGCGACTATGAATATTCGATACCGTTTTATGGAACCAGAAAACCAATTCTGCTCAATCTCCTATCAGATCCACTAACAGAACTCCAAAGAAGGTATTCCAATATTCATCGGGAAGACGATACGCTGATTGGCGAGGCCACAATCCATCTTCTTTCAGGCGAGGAGAAGGTCGTATGGATAAAAGCAAGTCCACTCTATGATAACGAGCATAGGGCCATCGGTGCAATTGAATCCATGCGGGATATTACCGAATGGAAAAGAACCACCGAGGCTTTGGTAAAGAGTGAGGCATGGTTCAGGAGTCTGTTCGATCAGGCATTCCAGTTAGCAGGAGTGCTTGACCTTGAGGGAAGAGTTACCCTGGCTAACAAGACCGCTCTCACGCTGATCGGAGAGAACATTGACACTATTCTGGGGAGATTTTTTTGGGAAACACCATGGTGGGCACATAGTGAAGAAGAACAGGAGAGAGTCAGGGATGCCGTTGAGCTGGCAAAAAAAGGGGAGACTATACGGTTTGAAACGACCCACACAGATACAGAAGGCAGGCTTCATACCATTGACTTTTTAATAAAACCAATAATTGACGGGAATGGAGTGCCAATAGCCCTCCTTCCAGAAGGCCGTGATATCACAGAGATAAAAAAGATTGAGGCAGACCTTCGCAGGTCACAGGGTAAAATCATGGCTTTTTTCAATCACACCCATGATTCAATTTTTATTCATAATGAGGTTGGCACAATACTTGAAGTGAACACAACTATGTGTCAGATGTATCGGGTACAACCTGATGAAGCGGTGCAGTACTCCATTCAGGATTATACCGGTCCTGATAGTTCTCTCATTGAAGCCAAACAGCACTGGGATCTGGCACTTTCTGGTATTGACCAGGTTTTTTATGTCCAGGCTCGTCGTCCCAAGGACGGAACATTGTTTGATGTCGAGGTATTTCTCACCCGGATTGATGGAGAGGAAGGGCCGATTATTCTTGCAAATGTCCGTGATATGACGGCTGCCCGGCAGGCAGAAAGAGCACTCCGCGAGAGTGAACATACCTACCGGGGGATTTTTAATTCTATCCAGCAGGGAATTTATATCCTTGACCGCGAAGGAAAATTCATTGATGTAAATGCCGGGGCCGAACTGATGTACGGGTATCACCGGGATGAATTTTTCTCACAGACTCCTGAATTTCTCTCAGCACCAGAGAGAAACAACATCCCCTCCATGCTTGAATTACTCAATAAAGCATTTCTTGGAGAACCACAGGTTTTCGAATTCTGGGGACATAGAAAGAATGGCGATATCATCCCCCAGGAGATCAGGCTGTTTAAAGGTGAGTACTTTGGTCAGGATGTAATCGTTGCAACTGATACTGATATATCTGAGAGAAAACGGGCAGAAGAGGAGATACTATTTGCTGAACAGAGACTCCAGACCTTAATCAACAATATTCCCTTGCTCGCCATACAAGGCTATCGAATGGATGGCACAACGATATACTGGCATGATACAGCTGAACAGTTATATGGCTATTCACCTGAAGAAGCAATAGGAAAAAATCTCCTTGACCTGATAATTCCTCCAGAAATGCATGATACTGTCAGAGATACCATAACATATATGAACAAAACCGGCCTGCCGATACCCCCTGCTGAACTCTGTTTAGTCAGGAAAGATGGCACCCGGGTTCCAGTCTTTTCTACTCATGCGATTCTGGCAAACCGTATTGGCGAAAATGAGTTATTCTGTTTTGATATTGATCTGACCTGGCAAAAAAAGACAGAACATGCTATACGTAAGGCAAACAGAAAACTTAATCTTCTCACTAGCATTACCAGGCATGATATTAATAACCAGATAACCGTATTGCAGGGGAATCTTGATATCATCGAAGAGAGTGAGTTACGTCCTGATATCAAACAAGCATTTTCCAATATTCGCTATGCTACCAATAAGATAGCGTCAATGATTGCTTTTACCAAAGAGTATGAAGATATTGGAGCGAATATGCCAAAGTGGCTCAATGTTGCTGCACTTATTCATTTGGTCATGAACGACCCTTTGCTTTCCAGGGTTTCAATTATCTGTGATATTGAGGAGAATCTTGAAGTTCTCACAGATCCCCTCATGGTGAAGGTATGGTATAACCTGATTGAGAATGCCGTCAGATATGGGGAGAAGATAACAACCATTCATTTTTTTGCAGAGAATAGTACACAGGATCTTATCCTTGTCTGTGAAGATGATGGTATTGGCATTAAAGCCGAGGAAAAAGAGAAGATATTTGAATTTGGATATGGGAAAAATACCGGGCTTGGCCTTGCTCTTTCCCGGGAAATTCTAGGAATTACAGAAATGAAAATACGCGAAACAGGAGATGAGACCAGAGGAGCCCGATTTGAGATCGTAGTGCCGGCAGGGAAGTTCAGAAGGACAGGACAGGATTTATCAAGGACACCTACCCATCAGGTCCCCTGAGTATCCATTTCCGGGACAGGTATTACCTATATCCGCCCAGAAATCATCTCTTCTTGCTGCAGGGTATGAATCTATCCCTCATACCCCGATAACCGGTCAAGAAACTCCTTAAATCCTCCGAACTTACGATCCCGGCTCTCATCTGATACCTATCAGCGGACCTGAATAGCCTTCAGAACCAGCCCTCGATCGACAATAATAACCATCCACTCATATCGGCCTATCCACCAGTAGAGTTCCAAGCCCTGCCTGCGAAATTCCAGAAAAAAACCTTCTCAAGCAACAGACCTGAACCCTCATAAAACCGAACTGAGACCGCAATCATCATTCCGGCTTCTATTCAACATTATTTCCGGTTTCGGGAGAGTCACTTTTTCATCGAATACTCATACGGGGATAGACCGCTTATAAGAGATTCATCTTCAAGATAATCTATCCAATTCTTTACAGAAAGAAACTTTCCATCTGAACTACCGATACCAGTGATGGTAAACTCGCCTCCCGAGCCATATTTACATACAGATACTGACAGAGTTGTCTTAAGTCAGTGACTTCACGGATTCCATATCGCCCGATTACATCCCGAAAGAGGATATCATCAAAGGTCCGGCGTAAGATATCAGTATCTGGATCTCTCTGGAATTTCGGAAATCCTCTTCCTCCAATATATCGTTAGAAATTCCTGATGACTGCCGCGTCCATCTTAGTGATCATGAAATCAGATACAAGAACCAGAAAGCAAAAAAGACATACTCACCAAACGCAAAATTTTTTAATCGTACATTTCTTCTAGTCAGATGAGTGCCAAGGTCGGCACTGAGTATCTGGACATTGGATCCGGTCAGAGTGATCGATACCCTTCATCATGCATCCTTCGTACGACCGTTTCAATCGGGGACATTCTGGATCTCATCAATAAAAAATGTCCAGACCCCAGGCAAAATCTCTTCAGGAGGAGGAGGAGCGATCTATCAGGTCTTTGATCGAGGCCCCAATAAGATGGTCATCATCAGATTAAGGTAGAGAAATGATTCCAAACCACAAGAGATTCCTTCAAAAGGGTAGATTTGCCATAACGTCTGACCCTGGTAATTGGGACAATGCGTGAACGATTTTGGTACTGCTGGATATTTGCGAGGGATGCCTGAATCCTGTCGAAAAGCCGATTGTGTTGATCACTGAGGACCTGTTTGAGAATATGAGGGGCCACATATACTACTATTAATCAAAATAGCAATTTTATTGGTTCCTAATTACTGAAAAATGGTCATCTATGAATCTGGATATTTATCATGAATTTGAATGAGCACATCAAAACAATTAAGATCTGATTGGATAGATTCATCTTGTACCAGGTTCAAGAAATCGATGCTGACATATGTTTAAATGGTTGGTTCGTTGGTTGGATAACTTCAGTCAAAATCCAGAATAATAATCAAGAGGGTGGGAAATTCAATTGGAGTATTCCACCAGGTCAGAGGGTAAGAAGTGCATGAGAGCAGGGATGATTGCAGAAAAGGGGGAGACTAAAGTCGAATGATGCTCATCGATGTGATCATCTGGATGCTTATCATCTCTGCAACAAGCATGTCAGGTCTGGGTCTGTTTGGCAGACAGTATATTAACCGGCTCCCGGCAGCAATCCCTTACACCCTGCTAATGTTCTCTGCCGCTGCATGGGCATGCCTCTATGCTCTGGACTTCCTGACTGAATCACTGCCACTTAGGATAACCATTCACAATCTTCGCTTCTGTATTCTCCCCTTCATCCCAATCCTGGAGATCTGGCTTGTCCTCGCATATGTTAAGAAGACTGCATGGATACGCAGGGACTTGGCCATTGCAGCCCTGATAATACCGGTTGCCGCTACCATCCTGGGGGTAACCAGTCCGCTGCATACCCTGTTTCGGTATAACTTCTGGATCAATCTGTCAGATCCGGTGCACACACTCCACTATTCAGAAGGCCCTTTTTTTATTCTGTATAATATCTATTCGTTCCTCCTCCTGATCCTTGCAGTCATTATCCTCGTTGTTGAGAACAGGAAGCGGGATTCACTCTGGACGCAGCAGACCATTCTCCTCTTCTTCGCCCTTATTATCCCGACTATGGTTAACACTCTGTTCCTGGTTAGGATAACACCAATTTCAGGGGTTAATTTGACCGCTCCCCTGCTCTGGGTCGCCGCGAGCATGTATACTGTGGCAATCTTCAGGTACCATTTCCTCAATATAATCCCCATTGCACGGAGCCGGCTGATTGAGACGATGAACACTCCGATGCTAGTTCTCGATATAGGCGGCCAGGTAATCGACATAAATCCTGCTGCATGTGTACTCTTTTCCACCCCACACGACCAGGCAATTGGGAAACCCGTGTATGATATTGCATCTGACTGGTCGGATTTTATAACACTCTGCAGGTCTGATCAGAACAGTCGCGTTGACCTTATCCGTGATCAGAAAGAAGGCATCCATTTTTATGAAGGGTCTGTTGAGTTGATCTTAACCCCGGCACTGGAACAGGAGGGAAAATTAATCCAGTTACTGGATGTAACCAGCCGCAAACAGGCAGAAGAGACGCTGCGGGAGAATGAATCATTCAACCGGAACCTGGTGGAGAACCTGCCAGAATATATTGTGGTATATGGACCTGATGGGAAAATTCTGTATGTGAACCCGGCTGTGGAGCGGGTGCTGGGATATCGTGCAGAGGATCTGATCGGTACATATGCCATCTCATATATCGCCGAAGAATTTCGCCATGCCATCACGGCCAAACTGGCAGCCCGAAATAACGGAAATGATATCCCCATCTATGAGACCGACATCATCACCCATGACGGCCAACGGAGATCGGTTATCGTGAAAGGATCTCAGATACAATACCGGGGAGAAACTGCTGCCCTCATGCTTCTCATTGACATCACAGAACGGAAACGTGCTGAAGAAGCCTTGCATGAATCAAATCATAAACTCCGTCTTCTTACCGGTCTTACCCGCCATGATATCTTTAATCAACTCTCCGTCATTCAACTTCTTCAGGATATGGCGCTCCATACCTCAGATCCTGCGAAGGTTCACAGGTATATCAGCCGGGCACTGGAGGCAGGAAACCAGGTGGAGAAAACAATCGGGTTTACCCGTGAATATGAGAACTTCGGGATTGTATCCAGTGGATGGCAACGGATACATCCAATAGTTGCCTCTGCCACGGACGAAATCGCTCTTGGAAGCATCAGAATAGAGAACCTGATCCCAGAAGATATAGAAGTCTACGCCGACCCTATCATCAGAAAAGTGTTTACTACACTGATGGAGAACGCCATCCGTCATGGAGTGAAGCACACCAGAATTGTGTTTTCCTGCCATATTCAGGGACATACTCTGATAATCATCTGTGAAGATGATGGCATGGGTATCCCGGAAGATGAGAAAAAACGTATCTTTGATAATGGATACGGGAAACATACCGGGATTGGACTCTTCCTTGCCCGGGAAATCCTCTCGATCACGGGCCTCTCAATCAGGGAATGCGGTGTGGAAGGAAAGGGAGCACGATTTGAGATCACCGTCCCTGCCGGTAAGTTTCAAACAAATCCTGTACCTAACCGTACAGGGTGAGCCACTAGGACAACCCGGGCCCGGTGATCATCGCAATCAACGATTACCCGGATAATCTGGTTACCCTGAAAAATTTATGACCCGTACCTTCCCCGGATTCAGAGTATAAATTAAGGCAACGTACCAAAATGATCAAACGTGTGCTATTCAGGATACAGATTGGCGGATGGAGAACTTTTTCATCTCTTTTCCGGTAGTTGAAACGACATGATTTATCTCCGTGATGATCCCGGTTATCTGATCCACAACCGCAAGAGCCTCCTCTGCTGTTGCCGATGAGTTCAGAGCATCCTTTGCCGTCTGTCTGACATGTCCGCTCATCTCATTCACACTGGCAGTGATCTCTTCAAAAGAAGCAGCCTGCTGCTCGGTAGAACCAGATATCGTCCTCATTACGGAACTGATACCAGAAACTGCACGGGTAAGATCTCCAAATATCTCTAATGATTCCGAAAGTGCAGACCTTCCTTGTTCAATTGCCTCCTCTGCCCCTTTCATGGCCGATGTCGCAAGAAGGCTCTGTTTTCCAAGACCTTCTATCATACTGGTAATCTCCCTGGCTGCATCTCCAGCCTGACCTGCCAGTGCTTTGACCTCTCCTGCTACAACAGCGAACCCACGTCCTGCATCACCGGCCCGGGCTGCTTCTATCGCTGCATTCAATGCGAGTAAACTGGTCTGTTCAGAGATATCACTAATAATTCCGGTAATTTTGCTGATCTCGTCCATACGATTTCGCATATCCAGAATGACAGATGATGCCTCACTTGAGGCTGATCTGATATGCTCCATCCCTTCTTCAGCACTTGCGGCAGCAAGAGTCCCTTTCCGTGCAAGATGATCAGCTTCTGCACCCTCCCTGGCTACTGACTCAACCTGAGTAGATACATTGGTGACATTTGTAGTCAGATCCTCCATAGCCTTCAGCACCTGCCCGAGCTCATCTTCACTTCGTTCAGAGTTTACTCGAGTCTGATCAGCATTAGCAGCAATTATTCCGGCTCCTCTGCTGACATCCCCAATACCTGAATCAGCTCTCTGTGCATGTTCAGCAAGTTCAATCATCTGTGCTTCAATAATACGCAGAGTCCCCGACACTTCGCGTCCAATCCCGTTCATCGCATCCCTGAAAGCAACAAAGTCACCCTTTATCTCTACCTCTTCAGAAAATTGAGCAGAGAAATTGCATCCTGCATACTCAGATGCAAGTCTGATCGCCTCGTTTACCGGAACAATTAGTGCTTCAAGGGTATGATTGAACCCGGTAACAATCTCGCGGTATGATCCCTGTAGCTGGCTGTCATCTCCCCGGACTCTGAGGTCCCCGGACCCAGCCCGTTCAGTCATCAGTTCGAGTTCATAGATAACCTTTGTGAGTGCAGTGATCATCCCGATTAGGGCAGGAGATATCTGATCCGATTCATCTTTCGGGACAACATGGATTGAAAGATCTCCCCGTGCTATCCGTCGTAATGCCCCGACCACCTCTGTTTCAAGAAAATCTGAGAACCGATCAAACATCTGAGCCATCTCTCCGATCTCATCAGAACGTTTCAGATTAAGTCTGCTCCCGACATCCCCCCTGCTCATCCGATCAAACTGATCCATCACAAGATGCAGAGGTCTTATGATACTCCGGGTCAGCACCATCGCAATAACAAGAGAGAGTACCACCACAAAAAGCCCGATACCGGTCATCACCAGCAACGTCCGGTTTACCTCATCCCTCCCTGCCTGAGCGGTCTGCTCAGTACGAGTCAGGAGGATCTTCTTGAAGGTATCAAAGGTAGCAACAGTCGCCCTTCTGGCATTGGCATGAGTGCCACCGTTCCGAATCGAGGTTAACGCTTCTTCTTCCTTCCCTGACTTTTCAAGTTCAAAGACCTGAAGGGCAGCAGATTTATACTCTGGCCACTGATGGGAGAAGGTAGAGAAGACCTCCTGTTCTTCAGGAGTCATTGTCCGCGAACTCAGATTATTGATATGACTGTCGATGGCATCCACCTCAATTTTCATCCTCCCTTCATCCTGCTTTCTCTCATCAACAATGGCCATGGATCTGAATACCAATGCCCGCATAGAGTTCAAAGAGACCTCCATACCGCTAACCTCCATCAGGGGAATCGTATCATCAGTATACATCCGGTTCATCGAATCTGCTATCGTGGACATTCCAGTAAATCCGATCATCCCTATCGAGGCCATCAGCAGAGTGACGAGTATAAAACCGCCGATCAATTTGGATCCGATCCTGATATTGTCAAGGAAGGTACTGAATTTCATAAAACACTCCCGGGTTCCTGATACGGACTCAGTATTGATCTCCATAAAAATAAAGAGTCTGTATAGCGGTTCAAAGAAACTGAAAGGTGGAGAAAGAGGCAAAAAAGTTGAGTGAGATAACTCGATCCGACAACATATGTTCTATCTGACTTTGAACCGATCAAGTTCTTTACTGGTCGTAGAAACTACGGTATTTATCTCAGTTATGATCCCGGTAATCTGCTCAACCACCGCAAGTGCCTCTTCTGCAGTTGCCGACGAGTTCAGGGCACCCTTTGCAGTCTCTTTGACCTGCCCGTTCATCTCTGTGATACTTGCAGTGATCTCCTCAAAAGAAGCTGCCTGCTCTTCAGTTGCTCCGGCAACGCTGGCCATGTTCTGACTGATCTCACCGACTGCTACAGTAAGCTGATTAAAGGCACCAACCGTATCCTGCAGGGCAATTCCCCCATGACTGATCGCTTCTCCGGCACCCTCCATGGCTTCAACAGCCCTCCGACTCTGTTTATCCAGACCCTGAATCATGGCAGCAATCTGTTGCGCAGATGATCCGGTCTGGGTTGCAAGAGCCTTCACCTCGCCGGCTACCACGGCAAATCCAAGCCCTGCATCACCAGCCCGTGCTGCTTCTATCGCTGCATTCAGGGCAAGAAGGTTGGTCTGCTCAGAGATGTCAGTAATAATACCGATGATCTTGGTGATCTCATTCATCTGTCCCTGGATATCTTTGATGATAGATTCAACCTCTGCTGAAGATCTCCTGATGCTCACCATCCCCTCCTCAGCGGTTGCCGCTGAGAGGATCCCTTTCTTTGCCAAAAGATCGGCAGATGCACCAGCTTGTGCTACCATTTCAACATTGGTGGAGACCGAAGATACGGTACGGGTCAGATCCTCCATCGCCTGGAGGACCTGGGCAATTCCCTCTTCACTACGCTGAGCATTATCCTGAGTCTGCTCAGCATTGTCAGCGATTATACCGGCTCCCCGTCTGACATCCTCAATCCCATATGATGCCTTCTCGGCCTGCTCTGATAGATCCTGTATCTGGGTATTTACCACCTGGAGTGCTGATGAGACTTCAGAACCGATGGCATCAAGCGCCTGCCTGAATACCATGAAATCACCTTCAGTCAGCACATCTTTTGAAAACCGTGCCGTGAAATTACAGCCTGCATACTCGCGTGATAGTAATATGGCACCATTCAACGGGTTAATCAGGGCATCAAGTGTCTTATTAAAACCAAGCAGAATCTCCCGATACGATCCGGCAAGAGATCCGGGATCTCCACGGACGGTCAGATCCCCAGCTGAAGCCTGCTCAGAGAGTCTACCCAGTTCTGCAATCACCGTCTTGAGCGCAATGAGCGTCTCTGAAAGAGCCGGAGAGATCTGGTCATCTGCACTCTTTGGTGTAACCTCAACCGTGAGGTCTCCCTGCGCTATGCTATGCATCGCATCCACAACATCATGCTCAAGAAAGTCATTAAACCGGTCAAACATACCTGCCATCTGCCCAATCTCATCGGCCCGTGTCAGGTTCAGCCTTCCCGAAATGTCTCCCCTGCTCATCTGACCAAACCGATCCATCACCAGACTCAGTGGTATGGTAATGCTCCGGGTGAGAAGAACTGCTACAGAAAGTGCAATGATAACAACGATGATGCCGAATGTTGCCATAATCGGAACGGTCTTATTCTTTTCCTGTTGTCCGGCATCAGCGATTGCCTTGGAACGGGTGACAATTCCGGTCTTCAGATTGGTGAAGGTCTCTACCGTCGCACGCCGTGCATTTGCATGGTCTCCACCATTAGAGATTGAAATGAGAGCCGCATCCTCCTTTCCGTCTTTGAGCAGGGTGAAAACATTTCTGGCCACAGATTTATACTCAGTCCATTGTTTCTCAAAGAGGGTAAGATTCTTCAGTTCATTCTCTGCAAGCCCAACAGATCCGAGCTGGTCAAGGAGCGAGTCTACATTTTTAATCTCATCTTCCATACGTTTCTCATCCTGATCCCGTTCTGCTGGAATCGAGGCAGTTCTGAAGACAAGAGCCCTGATTGAGTTGAGTGAGACCTCGGTATTTGATATTTCAAGAAGGGGGACAGTCCCCTGGCTGTAGACCTTATCCATATCAGATGCGATGGAGTTCATCCCCAAAAATCCGATAATCCCGATAAGAGACATCAGAAGGGTGACGATGATGAATCCTCCTATCAGACGGGTTCCGATCTTACTATTGTTTATCTGATCCAGAATCTGCATGTCTGCTCCGTAATATGGTAGGAGATCTTCTTTAAATTATATGAACCTTCGCAGATTAGTCAAAAAGAGCATGGAAGAGATCTAGAATTCTCAATCCCTTCATTATTTCCAAATGGGGGATATCCTTTTTAGAGCAGAAAACAGAACACTGGTAGACTATAATGACTCGGACTCTGCTCTTTGTAGACGACTATGTTATGCTCCGGACTATCTACTCTGAAATACTTACTGATGCGGGATATCGGGTTATCGGGGCTTCAGATGACAAGGAATGTGCAGAGGCCCTGATTCAGGAAATCCCGGACCTGATTCTCCTTGATATTATGATGAAACCGGTTGATGGATGGGAAGTCCTGCAGCAGATCAGGAAAAACCCGAAAACGGTGGAAACTCCGGTAATCATGGTATCCGGAAAGGCGCTCCTACCATTAGAAATAACCAGGTATGGACCACAGATTGACGGTTATCTCAGAAAACCACTCCAGAATGTTCACCTGATAACAAGTCTCAGCGATTACTTTACCTGGTATGATGCCCTGCGTTCCCGGTGTTTTGCGGCTTCCTCAGCAGGTGTCTCTTCAGAAGCAATATCCAAATTTTTTATCCTTAAGCGCCAGATGCGAACCCTGGAGCAGTTGGTTGCCCTGATTCACCGTGAATATGATCGGAGCCCTGATTCATTCTCAGGAGAGTTAATCTCTGAGGAGATTGCCAATATCACAACCTATGTTAAAGGAATTAGAGATCAGCTCATGCTTGCAGAACAGAATATCCCATAAAGCAACCCCCTAGGATCACATATGACCCTTCTGGTCAAGGGGTCATCACTCATTTTTCATCGGTATGATTATCCCTCATCTGACTAATCTGTCCATATGAGTGAGTTCTTGCGCAAAGTAGTCCATATGGTGTTTGGCCTGCTCATTACGCTTCTCATCTGGCAGATCCCAAAGGTGATCTCACTCATGATCATCGGCGTGGGGCTCCTGGTGGGTCTTGTCTTCATCGACCTTGCAATGCGTGGATTTCAAATTCCAATCATCACACATCTCATAAACGGGCTTGAGCGACCCGGAGTGTTTCCCGGTAAAGGGGCATTTTTCTTTGGGATATCAGCTCTTGTAACCCTCATCCTTTTCCCGGCACCTGTTGCCGCCATAGGAGTATTCACCCTCTCGGTTTTGGACGGGATTGCAACCATCATTGGTCTGCGATATGGGAGGATCCGAATCATCAATCACAAGTCAATAGAGGGAACATGCGGAGCTATCGCGGTGACCTTTGTTATGCTTCTTCTCCTGATGAATCCCATCCAGGCAGGGATAGTCGCCATTGTTGCCGGAATTGTTGAACTGGCAAGCCCGGTTGATGATAACCTCATCATTCCTATCGCGGTCGCCACCATCGTTACATATATATAACCTTACTCAATAAGATTGTCTTTATCGCCCGGATTGTTGCGATCCAATGAAGGGGGAGCCAAACGGTCATATCTGATCCAAGTATCAGCTCATCAGAAGGAAGAATGACCTTAATGCCGATCCTCCGAGCTCATAGCGGTAAGAAGTGCCTGCAGTATCTTATGAGGGGTCGGAGGATTGCCCGGGATCCTGATATCCACGGGGATAACCGTGTCAACTCCTCCGAGAACCGCATAGGAACCGGCATATATACCCCCGGTGCAGGCATCATCCCCAACTGCTATGACAATTTTCGGATCCGGCGTTGCGTCATATGTTTTCCGAAGTGCATCTGCCATTGCATGAGTTACAGCACCAGTGACCATCAGGGCATCTGCATGACGGGGTGAGGCAACAAAGGTTATCCCGTACTGCTCCACGTCATAGTGCGGAGATGAGAGGGTTGCAAGTTCCATCTCTGCTGCATTATCACTCCCACAATCGACCTCACGGATAGCAAGGGTTCTGCCAAAAAGCCGGGATATACCCGGATTGAGATGACCCGCTCCTTGGAATTGATGAACATCATGGTGCCCAGGTTTTTTACTCAGGGTCTTTTTAAATATATCTGAAAAAACATGCATCATGCTACCTCACAGATCGGTTCCAGCATATGAGAGATTCAGGCTCTTATTGATAAGGGGGAAGTCAGGAACGATATTGCCAATAACTGCGTGCTCAATAACATACCAGTTACTAAATGAAGCAGTTCGCACCTTATACCGTTGGATCACGCCCCCCCTGACATATATCCAGTGAAGCGCAAGACCCCGTCCTGATTCTACTCCGATCAGACCATACCCATCAATGATCCTCACAGATCCACCCACTTCCCCTTCGGGGACAAACAGGATCAACTCCTGAATATACCTCAGTGAGGCGAGAATTTCCTGGTATTTCAGGGTAAACCGTGCGAGCACATCTCCTCCTGCCTCACACACCCGGGCGGGAGCCCTCTCATGATAAATTCCATAGGGATGATCAACCCTGGCATCGGTAGTGGATCCTGATGCCCTGGCTATCGGTCCTGACAAGGCAAGTGGATCGATAAGGTCAGGTCTGATAACACCAGTTGTAGAAAACCGGTCAAGAACGGTCGGGACCGTCAATACCCATGAGATTATCTCCTGGAGATCCTGCTCGACCTGACCCGCTGTTTTGAAGAACGATCCAAGGGATTTTGGGGATATATCGCGAATAACACCTCCGATACAGATACTCCCTTTCATAAACCGTGATCCAGTGAGCAGGTCTGCTTCCCGTTGCAGGTTCTCTCGGAGCACCAGGAGTCTGCCAGCAGCTACAGGAAAGGCTACATCAGTCAACATCCCGGCAAGATCAGAGAGCAGACTGTATGCCCGCTCAAGTTCAAGGAGTATTCCCCGGATATATTCTGCCCGTTTAGGAACCTGACATCCACTGATCAGTTCAACTGCCATTGCAAATCCACAGGCCTGTGCAACCGATTCATCGCCAGATATCGACTCTGCAACCTTCACCACATCCTGCGGGAATTTTTTTTCGGCTAGTCTTTCAATCCCCCGATGGAGATAGCCAAGCCTGATCTCCAGGTTTACAATCGTTTCTCCGATGACACTAAATCTGAAATGACCAGGTTCGATGATACCGGCATGAACCGGCCCGACCGGAACCTGGTAGACACTGGTCCCTTCAATCTCTCTGAACTGAAACGGTTCTAACGGTTCCTGCCGGACAAGGGGGGTGTTAGAGAATGACTGCTGAAGGGGGGAA
Source organism: Methanospirillum sp. (assembly GCA_035561295.1). Taxonomy (GTDB): domain Archaea; phylum Halobacteriota; class Methanomicrobia; order Methanomicrobiales; family Methanospirillaceae; genus Methanospirillum. The sequence continues at coordinate 53,360 of DATMXW010000143.1, forward strand.
AATCCGTCAGGGTAACACTCATGCAAAAAAAGCCTTCGGGTGTCATAGGCACCGGTAAACGAGATACCAAACCCGTCAGCAATCTCGCGTTCAAAGAGATTTGCCAGGGGAAATATCGTAGCGATAGATACGGGGATTGCAGCCCGATATAGTAATACAACAAATTTAGCCGTTTCTTTCTCTTCAAAAACATACAGGAGACTGCAGCCCTGAAAATCCAGAAAATCCTCTACCCCGAAGAGACAGACAAGGATCAGTTCCGCTCTCTTCAAATCTCCAATTATTGATTCAAACTTCTCTTCAGGAACACCGTAGTATCGTGCGGTCAGATCTTCTCTGATAACCCATGCATCAGGAAGCGGATAGGTTTTATTGGCAGAATAGTCCAGTAATATCATAGAATTCCTCCCACGACTCCGAGATCCCGGACTGCTGAGAGCAGAAATTCTTCTTCACCAGGTATCATCAGCATCCCGGCGAATATAGAGAGGAGCAGGAGAAATATCACCGGGGCCCTCATCCATCCGGGGACGATATAGGGCGCTGGAGATTCTCCTTCAGAATACTGCTCACCAATTTGAGTAAGCAGAAATCTGAAGAGTCCAACCGTAGCGATGGCAAACAGGAGGAGACTGATGAACACAATATACGGCGATACCTTCCCTGCCTCGATAAGAATTCCGAATTTTGAGAGAAATATCGGAAAGAGCGGGGTCCCTATGATTGCAATTGAACCGAGGAACAGAGCTCCTCCAGCAAATGGCTGTAGTTTGAAGATGTCCCCAACCCTGTCCTCACCCCCGCCCGGGGTTCTGTACTGCCGGTGAAGTATGCCAGCTGAGAAAAAGAGCCCTGACTTGACAAACGAGTGCCCCATCATATGAAATAACACCCAAAAGAGTGCAACCGGAGATCCGATACCCGCTCCCAGGAGCAGAAATCCCATATTCTCTACTGAAGAGAATGCGATGAGTTTCTTCAGGTTGGTCTGTCTGAGCATAGAGAAACAGGCAACTGACATGGTGATCATCCCGAATACCAGCAGGAGGAGTGAGGTCTGTCCGGCAATACTGGTCCCGTTTACGATGCCAACCATTCTGAGCAGTCCATACATCCCGACATTGAGGATGGCTCCAGAGAGGACAGCACTGACTGCAGACGGGGCTTTTGCATGAGCCTCGGGGAGCCAGGTATGAAGCGGAACTATCCCGGATTTAGCTGCAAACCCGATAAAAAAGAAAATACACGCGATGCCGAGCATCCCGCTATCACAAACGGGTGCAGTCTCCCTGATCACCTGCCAGTCAAGGCTACCCGTCCCGGTGGCTCTTCGCATTAGTTCAAAGAAGAAGATCACTCCGATGAACGAGAAGAGCATCGAGGTTGAACAGACAAAGACATACTTCAATGAGGCATCGATCGTATCCCTGACAGCAAGAATGGCAACAAGCAGTGCTGAGAAGACAGTAGTAAGCTCAGCAAATATCCAGAACTGTGCCATATTAGGCGCATAGAGGGCCATAGTCGTAACCAGCAGGAGGAGTGAGAATCCAAGATAGAAGATCCGAAGACTGCGCCGGTCCAGTTCCCCTGCACAAACCAGGCCATCTATATATCCCACGGCATAGATGCTTGCACAGGTAAATACGATACTGGTGATGAGCATCAGAAACAGACTCAGATGATCTACTCTGAAGAGGGGATCATAAGCTGGCCACTCGCCAGGCATCAGGATCAGGGCCAGGGTGATGAGAAGAGTACCTCCTGAGTGAAGAACACCAAGCAGGCTTATCTGCCGGTGCTGATGCTGAATACCCTGAAGAATAAGAATCCCCAGAGTGACAACCAGATAGAGCAGGGTGATCATGGTTTTACTCCCTCCTCTGACCAAAGATGAAACTCTTTCAGTCTGCTTGTATACGCATCTATAGTCGAGTCTATCCCGACTGTCAAGATGGTAGTGAGCAGAACCAGAATGATAAGATCTACCATAATTGTAAACTCGGTGATGAAGGGAAGCTCGGTCACAAAGAGACCAAAGAGGAGAACACCATTCTCCATCGAGAGATACCCGATGACCTTGGTTATGGCAAGTTGTCTGCTGAAGATGGCAATCAGCCCCATCAGCATGAGTGATACCCCGATGACTGAACCAAGGAAGAAGAGGCTGCTCTCTGCATAGAGATCATGGAGAATCTGTGAGAAACAAACATACACCAGTAGAATTATCAAAATACTCATGATGAGTGCTCCAGCCGGCTGCAGATACCGAAACTGCATATCCTGCTGGATGTGAATCCGCTTCTGAATTACCCTGATAAACCAGGGTATTGTGATCACTTTTGAGATCAGGGTTATGAGGGCTATCAGGATCAGGGTGCTTTTGCCTTCAATTATCACCAGAAGCAGAGCAGTCAGGGCCAGAAGCAATGACTGAGCAGCATAGGTTCTGACCAGGGATGATAGATTCCGCGTCGAGAGGAGCAGTGCCGCTGATATGAGAACCAGGATCAGGCATATCCGAAGCAGGTATGAAGCTGTTTCAGTGGATATCATATCATCACCTCGCTGAAGATAGTCAGGACCGAGAAGAAGAACGCCATCAGGAAGAGATTTGGCAGTCTGAAAAATCGCATTTTGGCAACAGATGACTCAACGAGCCCTATCAGGATGCAGAGACCGAACCCTTTTATCAGAAAGAGTATGCCGGCACCAAGCAGTCCTAATGCGGAGAATTCACGAGTGATACCGAGCGGGATGAGGATGTTCAGAAGTAGTGCCATGAGGAGGGTCTGCTTTACCGCATGCGAGAGTTCAAAGAGAGCAAGGTTTCTCCCTGATGTGTCCAGGAGCATGCCCTCATGGATCATGGTAAGCTCAAGATGGGTTTCAGGATTATCAACCGGAATCCGCCCAGTCTCAACAATGATGATGATGAAGAGTGAGACCGAGAGGAGCAGGATGGTGGGACTCATTGCAGGAAATACATCAGTTGCATGTCTGAACATATCAGGAATAGAGAGAGTACCCATGACATAGGCCATCGCTGCAAACACGACAACCGTTGTGGGTTCAATCACTGCTGACAGACTCATCTCCCGTGAACTACCCATGCCTCCGAAGGTGCTCCCTGCATCAAGCCCAAGAAGGGCCAGGAGAAACCGTGCAGTGGCAAGAAGGTAGAGGAAAATGATGATATTTCCTGCAAATGGCTCATAAGCCGGAATCCAGATAACCGGTACCATCAGAGCAGCGACGATCAGGATTGAGAATGAAGCATAGGGAGCAATGTGGGATATAAAACTTGAATAGTCTGAATAGATGACCTCTTTTTGAAACAATTTGGCCAGATTCCGGTATCCCTGCATCAGGGGCGGACCAGACCTTCTCTGGGTGCGGGCTTTCACCTTCTTGATGAAGGTCATGAAGAGGGGCGAGATCAGAAGGATGAAGAGAAGATTGAGAACACTATAAAGAACTGCGGTTTCGATCATGAGATCCACCCGATAACCACGATAAGTAACACAGCCGTCACGAAGACATACAGGACATACCGGTCCACCATGCCATTTTGCAGTGAGGCTACCCGGGATGCGTATGAATCAATAATCCGGGCTATCGGCAGGTACAGAAATTCTTCAAAGAACTTCATCAGATCCATCTCTGCAGTGCCATCACGGAGAAAACAGTTGCCTGTATCAAAAAACCGCCGCTTCACCGTGAATTTTGTACGGAACACCGGGGCAAATATTCTGACGATCGGCTCTGTGAACCCTGAACCGGTGTACTCCATCCGGTTTGTCGGTCTGTTCATCCCGCACCCCCAGGTCGCTGCGACCCGGGTCTGCCTGGAGGCGAACATATATACTGCAGCATAGGCCACCCCGCCAGCCCCGATAAGCAGGACAGAGAGGAGCAGCAGATCTGGGAGAAAGTCGGGAAATCCAAGAAGGGAGAGGATCTGTGCAGAGAATACGCCGGTCAGCAGACAAAATACCGCGAGGATCGCAGGACCAATCAGCATCAGGCGGGGAACTTCTCGTGCCTGAATCGCGTTGGGAGTTCGGGGGAGGGCTAAGAAGGTAAGCCCGAACGCTTTGACAAAGCATGCTGCAGTTAATGCTCCACATAGGCCGAAAAGGGAAAGAGCAATGATCAGGATCACCTGCATCAGGGGTGCAGACTGCATAAGTCCATTAATGAGCGCCTGATAGATGAGCAACTCACCGACAAATCCATTGAAGGGCGGAAGTGCTGTTATTGAGAGCACCCCGATAAAGAATAACCCCCCGGTCCATGGCATCCTGACCAGAAGGCCACCCAACTCATCGATATTTCTGGTTCCGGTTGCCTGGTTCACTGATCCTGCGGTGAGAAACAGTAACCCTTTGAACATGCCATGGCTGATTGCATGGAAAATCCCTCCCAGCAGAGCCATGGTTCCTGCTGATGTCTGACCAGATGCTGTCAGGGTTGCATAGAGTCCGATCCCAATCAGAATAATCCCGGTATTGTCGATAGATGAGTAGGCAAGCAGACTCTTGAGATCCTGCTCTTTGAGAGCATACATCACTCCGAGAACGGCGGTAAAACATCCGAATGAGAGGATGAGCAGTCCGAGAGATAGGGAAGGGATAAAGATCTGAGTGACGGAGCGAAAGAGCATATAAAGCGCTATATTTAGCATCATTCCTGACATCAGGGCTGATACCGGAGAGGCTGCTGCAGGATGGGCATATGGAAGCCATTGATGAAACGGAATGACTCCCGCCTTAATTGCAATTCCCAGGAAGAAGAGTATAAACACAATGCCACCCAGGAGGGTCTCAGCAGATAAACCAGCAGGGAATGCAAAGGATCCAGTTATCAGAAACAGGAAGATGATCCCAAGAAAGATACAAACCGTTGAGAGCTGCGTCATTACCAGGTAGAAGAAAGAGGCCCATCTCGTGCAGGTATCCTCATACTCAATAAGGACAAGGAAGAACGAGGAGACTGCCATCAGTTCCCAGAAGCAGAGGAATGCAACAGTTGTCCGGGAGAGGAGGACCAGAAGCATGGTCGCAATAAATATGGGAATCAGCCCGCAGAGAAGATCCCGCTCCCTGCCACCATGAAGCCTGTTGATATATCCAGGAGTGTACAGGCTGACCGCAATAGCAAGGACCCCAAGAAGGAGGGAAAATGCGGCCGACAGCCGATCTACTCCGAGGATTATCGGAAAGAAGGGGGTGAGTGAGGCTTCAAGGATATCTCCGCCATACAGGCGTGCAAGGCAGACAAGCGAACCAATGAGGGTGAGGAGTCCTCCGATTGCCTGTAGAGCACAGGATACCTGCCAGGATCTGCCTCCACCAGAACATATCGGGATTACTCCTGCTAATACGAAAACCAATACAGCAGGGATGAAAAGATCAATCATATAATCACTTATCTATAGAAGAACAGAGATGCCCAGAATAATTCAGGATTCAGAAGGCGAGTCAGGCCCTATGGACAGCAATAGCCCGGGTCTGATAGCAATCTTCCAGAAAAGCATGTATCTCGCCTGATCTCTGTAAATCGCATAAATCTGTAAATTACCGTTCGTAGATAGACCATGTAAAGATACTTTATTTGGCGCATCCATCAGCGGACAGGCTCCATCATCGTATCACTTTTATAAGGTGAAAGGTAGGTTACCAGATTGGTTTCCCACCACCCGGAGTTCACTACTCTACTGAGAAATGAGACAAGGGAACGTTAAGAATGATTCAGTATTTTTAATCTGGATATTGGGAATGGGATCTATCCGGAGCAAATACTAATAT
>DATMXW010000144.1:0-2662 GCA_035561295.1 Methanospirillum sp.
GTTTTACTGAGTATGAGATAAAGAGAGATGCATCAAACTGGTTCGAACAATTAGTTTTTATTTCTCGATTTAATTCTGAATCAATCAAAAAGAGGGGACGATTCAGTAAATCTGAAAGCTAATATTTCCGGAGTTACTCGATGTTCCCTGTTTGACCGATACCAGATATTTTCCGGTTTTTGCATTTGCCTGTACCCAGAATGTACCAAATATCTGTTGATTGGGAATATTTGGTGTAATATTTGTTCCATTAATCACATTCTCACCAGTTTTGGTTAGTTGAACTGATATCCCATTTCCCTGGATGCCAGAACCAGTGATCATGAATGGGATTAATCTGTTTCGTGCTCCTTCAGGGGGATAAATCGCAGAAATAACTGGTTTGTCCCCGCCATCAGTTATCTGGATCGGGAAAGGATTACTTTCAGAACCATCTGGGTTGCGAATAATTAGACTCCATGTTCCCACACATGTTGCCTGGGGGATGGTACATGTTCCGATCAGATTCGTTGGTGAGAGATATGATATATCAACTTCGATATCTGGATCACATCCGTCTTTTAATAGTGCTCCATCAGGAGTATCTTCAAAACCATTGCCGGTGATTTCCAGAGTATATGGCTGACCTTGCTGAAGGGAGGCAGGATTAACCTGACTGATTGTTAGTTCTCCTTTCGGAAGAACGGTAAAGGTTACCTGTTCAGGATTTATTTTCCCCTGGTCCTGCATCACAATTACATTCCATGGTCCAAGTAATGTATCTTCCAGAATATTCATAAAACCGGTCAGAGTTGTTGTTGAAACAACAGTTGCCGGGGTAATCATATCAGATGCATCGCTTCTTCGGAAGATTACATGAGGATTTCCACTTTGGTTAAAATTACTCCCCATTATGGTAAATTGAGCAATCTGCCCCTGGTAGCCTGAATTGGGAGAGATAGAGGTGACATGAGGGGTATCTATATTCGTGCAGGAAACCGACTGGGAAAATATTGAGTATGACCCTACTGAATCTCCTTTGCTGTCACCAGCTAATATGGTATATTTGCCGCACCCGGTTGCGATTGCTTTTACATTGAGGGTACAGCCTTTCCCTCCTGAAATGCTGGCGAGTTCGGTTCCGTTTGGTGCAAATACTCTGATTTGTGCATAGTCATACCAACTTGAACTCATCCTTAAGAATATATTTGTTTTTTCCTGTGCGTTTACAGTAAAAGTATCATACTCTGCCCTGTATCCAATTGCTCCATTTATTGTCTGGCCTGAGGATATCGGATTCGTTAGCCCTGGATTGTTCGTTCTTTGGATAAATACTCCATAATTCCCAACACTGTCTCCTTTTGAATCCCCAACCAATAGGCAATACGACCCTGTAACCTGGATCTTTGCCTTGACTTCGCATCCTGATCCACCCGAATTAGTGGCAATTTCTGTTCCATCCGGACTAAATATTCTGATCTGCCCATAGTCATACCAACTGGAGCTCATTCTTGATATGAATTGATCGCCTGATACTGCAGAAAACGTATAGGTGTCATATTTTGCCTTTTCTGCGATTGTATTTGTTTTTGTCTCTCCAGGCTGAATCGATATTGTCTGTCCTGGATTGTTCACTCGTTGGAAATATACTGAGTATCCGCCTTTGCTATCGCCTTTAGAGTCTCCGGCTAATACTCGATAGGTTCCTGTTTCAGGAACGGTAAGTTTTACCTCACACCCATATCCACCCGATTTGCTCAAAATTTCGTTCCCGTTCGGTGCAAATACCCTGATTTGTGCATAGTCATACCAATTTGAATTCATTCTCACAAAAAGAACATCGGTTGACTGTAGTGCAACAACATAGGTATCGTAGCTTCCCACACTAATTACCCCTTTATAGGTGGATCCAAGGGTTACTGTAGTCTGGTTAGCGATTGATGTAAGATTTGACTCCGAATCATCAGGAATACTATTTTGGGGTATCGAAGTCTTTTCTACAGGAGAGATCATTCTACTGACAACCGCGTGATCCTTTGATAATCCCGGAATATTATTGAGTGCAGATGTCCCACCGTTGCCATCTGTATAAGCTTGTGGTAATACGGGTTGAATCTCTGGTACTGATACTCCTTGTACACTCAATACTAGTACCAGGCATCCACAGATCAGGATCATCCACTGAGAAATTGACATAAGTGTTACTTCTCGCCAAAGATAAAAAAAACTTTGGGTTCTTACGTCTTATGCTGATTCTAATGAAGAATGATGATCAAACCGCTGTTTGATGGTATTGTGAATAAAAAATCTCGTATCTCTCGTAATCAATTTTGTTCATGGCAATGGTCGTGCTCCACTGAAGGTCATGATCAATTTGAGGTATACATACCACAGAGAGGAAGGGAACCATCTCAATTGAGATTTTGGAGATGGGGTTTCTGATGATAGAGGAGAAGTGAGCATTCCAGCAACGAAACCGGGGACTATATGGTTAAACCAGATGAAATCAGGGGGAATAGTAATTCAGATTTTAAAAAGCAAGTCATATGTCATCGGTTAAGGTAATGTGTAACACTAACTAAACCCTCAAATAATGATCTATAGTCACATTAGGGAATAGAAACATGGGGTTTGAATCGTAATGGCTTGTACATCAGATTGACTTCATGGCAACCTTGACAAA
>DATMXW010000145.1:0-82491 GCA_035561295.1 Methanospirillum sp.
GGTATATTATAAGACAAAAAAACCCGGCTTCAAAAATGATTTCACAACCTTTATTATGATACTTTGTCATAGTATCGTTGAACACTCACTGAGGTGTGCAATGGTAGTAAAAGTAGGAATCGCAAAACTCGGTAATATTGCAAGTGGTGTCATGGCAGAACTTCTCCTCGATGAGCGGGCAGACCGTGAGGATATGCAGACCTTCATGGCGACCTCAGGAACCAAGCTCCAGCCAGAGGACATTGACCGCGTTGTCAGCAACATGAAAGCATGGGGCCCAGACTTCTGTGTTGTAGTCTCCCCAAACGGAGTCCTCCCAGGACCAAAGGGTGCACGTGAAGCACTTGCTGCAGCAGGAATCCCCTGTGTTGTCATTACTGACGACATCACCACCAAGAAAGAGGAGTGGGAAGCACTCAAGGCAAGCGAATTCGGCTACATCATCATGAAGGGTGACTCCATGATCGGTGCACGCCGCGAATTCCTTGACCCCATGGAGATGGCAGATTTCAATGGAAACCTGGTCAAGGTTCTCGCACTCACTGGTGCATTCCGCAAACTCCAGGTTGCACTTGATGAAGTTATCGACCAGATTAAGGCAGGAAAGAAGGGCAAGGACCTTGTACTCCCTAAGATCGTCATGACCTCTGACAAGGCAGTTGAAGGCGAGTTCAGCAACCCATACGCCTACGCAAAGGCACGGGCAGCATATGAGATCTCCAGTGCTGTTGCAGGAGTCAATGTCAAGGGCTGTTTCATGACAAAAGGCTTTGAGAACTATGTCCCTATCGTTGCATCAGCACACGAGATGATGCGCCAGGCCGCAATCCTTTGTGATGATGCACGCGAGATGGAGAAGGCAACCGATGCCGTCATCCGCAAGCCACACAAGAATGATGGAACCCGGGTTGCAAAGACCACTCTTATCAGCAAACCAGAATAAATTAGATTTCACCTTTTTTTTGAGATTACCGACCTACAGAATTACCAATTATCAATCTAACCGCAGATTTATAACGCCCAGTTACCTGATTCAGCACATTCCCTCCAGAACGAGGCCAAATCTTCAGGCAGTGTGAGAATGACAGGTTCAAGATGGAGTCTCTCCATAAAAGCAGTATCAGATCCTGAAAGGGGATTCGGATTTATTCTCGATATAATTGTACTAAAGGCATGAAAAAAAGATTTTTCTTCAGATAGTCCAAAAAAGATTGCTACATTAAAAGCAAAGGTTCCAAGCTCACGGTACAGATTAATGATCTGTAGTAGATCGGCAGCATAATCATCAATGACCGAAAAAAAATCTTCCACCGTGGTTATTGGAAGGAGGCACCGGATCTCACGCTCACCTATCGGAACCGGATGAACGTACCAGAAGAGGCGCGTTCCGGTAAGAACTCGGCCACCTTTCTCTTCATGGATGATGAGATCTTCACGATACTGCCTACCTGATTCTTGTTGATACTGCAAAGAAGCATCAATATACCGTGAGGGAAGGGTATCAGGAAGAGCATCAGCTAGTCCCTGAAGATGAGGATGAGGCAACGAAGCCCCTGCAGAAGGGAGATAGTTCCAGTTAATCGAGATATATCCCGTGCAATCGGTCAACGCCCGTACCTGACCGGCAAGCGCATCAGCAATCTGACGAACCGAGAACTGCTCAACGAAGTGAGCCTGAGTGATAGTAGTCACAACATGATATGACGCAAAAGGGTACAGATTCGGAAAGGTAATACTTTCCCCAACATGGATTCGTGTACCATCCTCAAACGTCGGTGTAATCTCTTCAACAAGCGGAAGGCAGAAGGGACATCCGTCAGGTGAGTAAACCGGCATTGAACCAGTATTAATACCTCTTTTTAATCGTTCAGGACAGATCCTGGTTTTAAACCCGGTGTATTGTTCTGTACGGTACTCGATAAAACCGCCAGTATGGTATGAACGGGTGGATCTGAACATCGGTGCCTCAATTCGTATGGAGCACCATCCTATAAAAAAGTCCCTTAAAAAGAGAGAGGTTTAATTCGAGCTCAGACTACGTACTTTCCAAGCAGGCGGATTGAGTTAACGACATCCGGACCAATTGGTGATCCAAAGATGATCTGAGTTACACCAGACTTAGTGAGGTCCTCACACTTCTGCTTGACAGTGTCAGGGTTCCCTGCAATGGTGAATGCATCGATCATCGCATCGTCGACAGTCTCGTTTACCGTCTTGAAGTCGAACTTGCCGAGTGCTCCTTTGATCACAGCTACCTTGGCAAGGTCGAGTCCATGGCGCTGAAGGAGTGCCTCGGGTGACCCGGCTGCAATGAATGCGGCAACAATCTTGGCTGCGTTCCGTGCCTTCTTCTCGTTCATGTCGATAGACATGGCAGTGTATGCACCGATATCAAAGTTCTTCTTCCCAACCTTATCACAGGCTGCCTTGATGATCGGAATAGCGACCTCGAAGTCCTTGGGGTTAGATGCATTGATAAGGGCACCATCTCCGATAGTTCCTGCGAGCTCAAGAACCTTGGGGCCTTGTGCTCCGATGTACATGGGGATACCCTTCTTGCCTGGCAGTGAAACACCAGTAAGTTTGGCACCATCATAATCGAAGAACTTCATACCGCTCTTATCAACCTGTTCACCGGCAATGAGCTTGCGCATCTGCACAACTGCCTCTTCCAGACGGCCGACTGGTTTGTCAGGGCTGATTGCAAGCTTTGGAAGGGTTGAGAGGTCACCAGGTCCGATACCCATGACTGCACGGCCATCAGAGATCTCATTCAGAGTGCAGGCAAATGAGGCCATTGCTGCCGGAGTATCGGTAAAGGCGTTCATGATACCCGGGCCCATCTTGAGGGTGGTGGTTGCCTGTGCAATTGCTGCCAGTGTTGGGTAACAGTGGCGGTTGTTGTAGTGGTTGGTGATCCATGCAAAATCAATATCTTTTGATTCAGCGAGTTTACAGTAATTGACCACCTGTTTGACGTTAATGTTTCCTGGGACGAATTCTATTCCATAGCTCAAGGTCTGTCACCTCAAAAGAGTAGTAAAACCCGAACCGGTAAAAACATTATTATTTGTGTTCCGAAGATTTTTCTTCAAACGCCATAAAACCATGTAGATATCACAATCTTCCAAACCCGACCCCCGTAATATTGAGGAAATCCTCAAAGACGCATCGGTAACGCATCATTTTCGTCAATAATCGGGTGGTTTTCCACCTGTGCCCGGACCAGGCAGATGAGATCAGGGGGAAGATGTATACCACTCGCCAACTGATATGTATCCCATAATGCACCGGGTGAAGGAATGAGACTGTTAATTTTAGGTCTGGGAACGGCAGGCAGCAGGATTGCTGATGCTATCATGCGCCCTTCCGGGAGATCTTCACGGTGTTCTTCAGTACATGCAATAGCGGTGGATAATGATCCAGCAGTTCTTGACAGTCTTGAGTATGTCAGAAATAGTTCACGCTTTTACTTTCCCAAAGATAATATCAAATCCCCTGAACTTTTGACAACCAAATTTACCATCGAAGAAGTGAAAGCAACACTTCGAACAATTGACTCATCCGGACATGACGCAGTTCTTCTTTGTGCCGGTCTTGGAGGTGGCCTTATTGATTTGGTACCCCACATGGTGAGTATCATCAGGGAGACGATGTTTGAGCCCATCTTTGGCCTTATCACACTCCCTTCAAAAGATGAAGGAGAAGAACGACTCACGGAAGCTGCGCGTCATGTGAGAATGATCAATAGCCTTCTTGATGGGATTTTCATTTTTGATAATGAAATATGCCTTGAGAAAGCAAAAAGTCAGATCGAGAATGCTACTCAGCAGAAGGGATCAGCCCTCTCAGAAAAGTTCTGGATTCCGGGAACGGCAGAAAAAACTGGCTCTGACCCTTATGATCTGGTAAACCGTGAGATCGCTCACCGTATCAGTCTGCTCATACACGCCGGAGATGTCCAGGACACTGCCCCCCAGATGGTTCTGGATACCAGAGAGATCCTCAATACTATCACCGGCATGGGTATGATAACAATAGGGTATTCTGAAGAGCCACTTCAGGAAAAAACACGACCGAGCCTCTTCTGGCAGAAAGAAGAGTCAATCGTGAATCGGCAGGAGCGGGCAGGGCGGATTGTCAGACTCGCAGAGCGGGCAGTTTTTAGAGACATGTCAGCTTATTGTGATATTTCAACTGCCAGAAAGGCACTCATACTTCTTATCGGACCAGAAGAAGAACTCTCAATGAAAGGATTTATGGCTGTCAGAAAGTGGATCGATGAGACTATCGACGGATTCGAGCTCAGGTCAGGTGACAGCCCGCTCTCTGCCCGCTATGGTGCACACCATATCGGGGTTCTCATACTCCTTGCAGGACTTAGTAACATCCCAAAGGTCCAGGAACTTGACCACCTGTTAGAAGAAGAATGAGCAGGGGATCCCGACTCAATTTATTGATAATCGAGAATCCGTGAAAATGGAATCGTGCCTGCTCCGATCTCTGTTTTTACTTTAAATCCCTCTTCAGCAGCATATCCGATAGAGTTCATACCTGAATATGATACAAGAGAGATTCGATTTGGATCGGTTGCAAGATTGAATATCTGACCTCTTCCCATCATGAGCGGAAACCGAAAACCGCATCCCTGCATTCGCGAGATCAGATCCGATGCGCGATCTCCGGCAGAACCTGGAATCTGCCTGATGTTCGCAAGCAAAACACCATTTCCATCACGAATGAACTGGCCTATGGCGGTGAGTCCTGAATTGATAAAGAGCTGAAGCGGATCCACCGTAGAACCCTGATATCCAATCAGATCAACAAACTCAACTGGCTTTCCCTCTGCAAGTCTGATGGTCCCTCCATAGGCCATTTTTACCGGGATACCATTATGCTGAAACACCCCGTCCATGGTAATACTGCACACAGTCAGGATTCCAGTATGGCCGGATGGAATGCGGGGATCCCGATCCAATAACCCATAAGACCTGAAGAAACTGCACCCGGAATCCCTGACCCGCTCAAAAACGCCCATTACTGTATGGAGATCTTCATCAGGAACCACCGTCAGATTGTATGCAACATCTCCGGTTGATGTATCAGGATCAAAGGTACTCCTGAACGCAAGCCGCTCAAGTTTTGAGATAACAAATCCTATCCGATCTTCAACCAGTGCCCGGTCAGTTTCATTTATCCCGGTATTAGTCAGAATTCTACCCTGATTACCAACTTTCTCAGTAAATCCCCGGGTATCAAGGTACCGCAGATAATACTGGACTGCTCGATCAGTCATCACATACCCACGCTCTGCAAGTAGCTCAGACAAGCGCTTTGCTCCCATGGGCTCCTGATAATCCTTGAGGATACGGAGGATCTCGATATATTTATGTTCGGTCTTGATCATCGTGCTGTAACCACCCCGATACTATCCTGATACCGTCCAGAGTAGGTCTCATCGCCACTGGTCACCTCATGGATGATCATCTGAACAATCCGCTCCCCCTCTTGTATCATGATATCATCAGGCCCCATATTGAGCAGACAGAGGGTCAAATGCCCACGAAATCCAGGGTCTACAAATCCACCACTAATGAGAACCCCTCTGCGAGCATATGAAGACCGGCACCGCAGAGTTGCAGCCAGATCAGCTGGCAATTCTACCCACTCTTTACTGGCAACCAGCGTCATCATCCCCTTCAGGAGTATCCCATTTGAATCAGCCCGTAAATCATAGGAAGCAGGCTGTTGACATTGCTCTGCATAAGGTTCGATGATAACTCCCCCAGGACCGGATTGTTCAGAGAGCCGGCTTTTGAGTGAGCGGGATGAAAAAATCATACCATACAAGTATGATAAAAATCATTAATACCTTATGGATGTCACCAATATGGGGATCCATAGGGTAGCGGATATCCTTCCGGGCTTCGAACCCGGAGACGTGGGTTCGATTCCCACTGGATCCGTTAAAAAAATCGTCAAAATAAGGTCAGAGTGACCTTCTTTTATTCATTTGCTTCTTGCGGCGTGACACTCCGGACCTTTTTCGACTTCCGACAAGGAAGAAGAGAACGGCAACAATCACTCCCAGTATCAGTGCGATACCAATGCCAACCTGTACCCAGGGGAAATACGGTTCAATCTTCTTCTCTTCAGGGAGTAGCACCAGTACTATCGGATCAGCACTCTTTCCTGATAATGTAGTATTATTAGGGAGATAGCCGGTAAGAGATGCAGATAGTACATAATTCTTTTCGGGTTCAAGGTTCAGACGAACCGACCCGGATTCATCGGCAGAAATTTTTGTAACGTTGTTTAGAACAACCGTGGCATTTGGCAGAGGAAGACCAGAAGGATCTTGTATCCATATCAGTTGTTCAATCCTGACCGGCCTTATCTCAAATACGATATCCTGAGTGTCTGGTGAGATCATAAGACGGCGGGAAGACCGTTCATACGCATCCTTAGAGACACTCAACTCATACTCCCCAACCTCCAGATCAGGAACCATGAGACGTCCGTATTGATTTGTAAGACCTGATTCGTTTCCATTTATCTGTACATACGCACCCTCTATCGGGCGCTTATCAGTACCATATACTGAGACAAATGCCGGAGATTTCTCTCTCACAAGAGAGAGATCAATGATCAGTTCATCCTCGCCAATCATTTTCTGGAGTCTGGTCTCTTCGTATCCCTGAGCGACTGCCTCAATTGTGTGCTCGGTACCACGGGTAAGATTGGTGATCACAATTCCATGTTCATTGGTTTTACCCGCTTCATGGTTATCAACTCTGATTATCGCATCAGATACAAAATTTCCATCCTGCAAATCCTTGACCTGGACAGATATCCGATCATTCCTGATAAGAGAATATTGCATGGCAGTATTGTCAAATCCAGTCACCAGGTTATCACGAACAGTCTGGTAATTTTTCGCTGTAATAACCAGATCATACACCTGCTCAGCCCTCAAAGGGAGGATTACAGACCCTTCTGTGTTGGTATATCCTTCTTGTATAGTATTATCGTCGATCCCAACACGGATATGAACCCCAGGTGCAGGGAGCAACGTATCAGCATCAAAAACCTTCACAGTCAGGGTGCAATTGCGAACCTGCATGGGAACCAGAACCAGAGTGTCATTCGCAACTGGCGTCCCTGACCAGTCCCGATACCCGGCCTTAGTCACACGAATTACAGGAGGTTCACCCTCATAAGTAAGATTGTATGATCCGTTTGCATCTGTTCGTGCTGTGTATTCACCATCAGTATAGATGAGTGCTTCAGGAATCGCTGCAGTACGGTCTGACTGCTCAAATACAATAATATTGAGAGCGCAAACGGGTCCAATCACCAGAAGGAGTGCCAGGAGCACACAGATTGCCATATTCACAGAGCGACAGATATTTAATTCCATTTCTCTCATGAATCTCCATTCACCAAAAAACAGGAGTATGAGTACTCATTCAAGGCCGCCATTTTTCGTACGGGGAGGATACCAGACCTGGGTATTCGGAACCCGGTCGATGAGCATCCCTTCCACCATAATTGGCCTAAGCGTTCTGGCAATTTCCAATGCTTTCTCAAGGCGCCACTTTCGATCCGCATAGAGAGTGAATATCGGGTCTCCTCGTGAAAGACGGGTTCCGGGTTTTGCATGGATAAATAGACCTGCTCCATGGTCATTAGGTGCTCCTGCAGTACGGGCAATGGTGATGAGCGATTTGTTATTCATTTCAATGACATAACCGTCGGATTCTGCCCTGATTACCTTGACAAATTCTCCTGCTTTCACCTTTTCCGAGGTAACTTCAGGATCGCCACCCTGAATGGCGATAATCTCTTTCATCTTCTTAAGTGCTTTCCCAGATTTCAGGATCTCAAGCGCAAGTTTAGCCCCTTCACCACGATTTGCCTTACCGGCAAGTTCAAGAGCGATACCTGCTATTGCTGTGCTCTTCTGAATCAGGGAGTTCGGAGAGTCAGCACCTTCAAGGATGGCAAGAGCTTCTTTGACCTCCAGTGCAGGACCAATCGACCGTCCTACCGGAGCATCCCCATAGGTTAGGGCGCATTCAACCCGCATCCCCAGCCGTTCCCCAATGTCAATAAACTGTTGGGCAAGTTTTCGACCTTCGACAATTGAGTGAACCTTGCAGTGTTTCCCTACCGGAATATCCATTGCAACCACATTTGCACCGACTGCAAACTTCTTGGCCATCACACTGGCAATCATCTGACCAACCTGGTCAATCTTAAAGGGGTACTCCTGAAGAATGATCTTGTCATCTGCAGGCGCAATATTTGTTGCCCCCCCCCAGACAATAACCCCACCAACCTTCTGGGTCATCTGTTGTACTTCGGCAGCAGAGAACTCAACAGGGGCAAGAACCTCCATCAGATCGGCAGTACCTCCAGCACCCGTTATCGCTCGGGAACTGGTCTTTGGGATTAGAAGACCTGCTGCAGCGATGATAGGAACAACAAGGAACGTGATCTTATTTCCAGGCACTCCTCCGATAGAGTGTTTATCGACTATCGGCCCGGTGTGAAAGACAAGACGGTCTCCAGTCTCAACCATGGATCGGGTCAGATATTCGATCTCGTCAATATCAAGCAGATTAATATACGAACTGATGACAAAGGCAGTAATTTCACTGGGAGAAAGGTTGTCATGAACAATATCATTGACAATCATTCCAATCTCCTCACGAGAAAGACGATCTCCATCCATCTTTTTTCTGATATAATCAAGGGAGATCGGACGATCGGCAACTCTTACTTCAACAGAGTCGCTATCAAGGAGCTCAAGCTGCTCATTCGTGTGATGATAAATTCCAATGGTACCTTGTTCAATGAGCGTTGATGTTGTCTCAACATACTCTGCAGTAGAGAGACCTGACGAAATATTCGTTATCTCTACCCGGTCTCCCGGAAAAACGCCCAGGGACTTCGCATCCTGCAGATGCAAAAGGACACCCCGTGCTGCGATATCAACGAGGCGTACCGCGAGCTTCATACATCATACTTGATGCTGTATCCTATTTAGTGGATCTGAAGAAGAGTGATGATGATGACAGAAGAAGATGGATAAAACAGAGAAATTTAACAAAAGACGCGCAAAAGAAAAAAGTGTGGGTTTAACCCTTAGTTCCGGCGGCTAACCAGGAAGGCAACTGCGCCAAGACCTGCGAGTGCAACAATCGCGCCAAATCCTGGGGACTTCTTGGTCGGCTCAGGGGTTGGTGGGACGGTGGTTGGCACTGCGGTTGGCTTCTCGGTCGGTGGGACCGTTGCTGCTACCGTGGTTGGTGCTGCGGTTGGGGTTGCATTTGCGTCAACCTTCTCAATCGTTGGGGCTGCTGTTGCTGCTGCGGTTGGTGCTGCGGTTGGCTTGGTTGGAGCGCCGCCTGCCTCTACAACATTATACAGTGAAGTCTCAACGACATCAGTGGTTACACCGGAGACACGGACGATGTACTCGTCTGGCTTGAAGGTGGATGCGTCAACAGTGAAGCTCCACTTGTTCAGGCCGTCAGTGCCCTGCTGAACCTTGACGGTTCCGGTTGCGCCACTGAACTCACCGCTCTGGCTCTTGTCGGTCGGCTTGAATGAGGATGAAGTAACCTCAACGAGCAGATCGTTGTCATCGTATGCCAGGTTGGTGGTTCCAGCGATCTCGAACTTGGATCCTACCTTCTGCTCACCGATCGGGTTGATGGTGATCTTGGGCTCCTCTACGAGGAACTGCAGCTTGGTGTAGGTGTCGTCGACCATTGGTGAGTTGATTGCCTGGACAAGTGCTTCTGCTGCATCAGTGCCCTGGAGTGCGCCCTGTCCGCCGATCTTGAAGATCTGTGCGTCACGGGTTGGGTAAGCTCCATAGACAAACTGTGGTGATGCTGCATTGTCTGGGTAAACATCAAACTCGTTGTTATACATTGGGTGCTGTACGACTACGAAGTACTGACCTGCATAGAGTCCTGAGGTTGCAGCACTCTTGAGTTCGTATGAGAACGACATGTCATCGTTCACACTCTCGGTAGCGTAGAGAACCTTGTTCTTTCCAAGAATCCAGAGTGCAACACCCTTTGATGGGTCGCCTTCTGCACTGCCCTTAACGTAGAGCTTGTCGCCCTTTGCTACGACACTGCCAGATGCAGTTGCCTGGATGTATGGCTTCTTGATAACGAGTGATACGGTGTCATACTCTGCATCGTTCAGGTTGTCCTTGTCCACTGCTGCGCTGGTTGCGTAGATAGTGTAGGTTCCTGCATCGATCTCGAGGTTTGCGGTCTGCCACTTGTACTCCCAAGTGTCGTCATCCTGAACGTCAGCCTGATCAAATGATGCTGGCTGTGCGTTGTTGACTGCCTTCTTGGGGGACTTCAGCATTGCGCCATTGGTTGGGAGGTTCGGACCAGTGATGAAGAGATAAGAAATGTCGGTCTCGGAGTTAGTTCCGGAGAGCTTGACTTCCTCACCAAGGTAGTAGCTCTGGTCGCCTGCTGCAACAACAGTTACGTCGCCTGCTTCTACCTTGACATCGACCTCATCGGACTTGTACTGGTTACCAGCCTTGCGCTCGACGCGGATGGTGTACTTCTTGTCCTTGGTGTCTTTGGTTGTCTTGAACTCTACGGACCGGGTACCACTGGAACTGAGCTTAACGCTTGCGTAGCACTTGGTTCCGTGATAGTCGGGGTCGTCGGGGACATCCTGCTTAACGCTCTTGCCTGCCCCGCCTTCGTACTGGTATTTTCCAATCTCGTATGGACCAGCTGGATCATCCTGCTTGACATTGTCCTGAGCAGTCAGAATCATTGGTGGCTGGTCGCTGGTTGCACCGGACATAGAGTTGGTGCCCTTGACCCATACGGTGTACTCAGCATTTGGAACACCAGTTACGGTGACGGCGAATGGGTTGCCACGGACTACTGTGTCCTTGTTGGCTTCGATTTTAACCTGATCGGTTGCAATCGTCACACTCTTGACTGCAGAGATAGTCTTCCCGGTGTAATCCGAGTTGTCAGGTGCTTTGTACTTATCCTTCATCGCGTTGGCGTTACACTCTGCCCAGACAGTGTACACACCGGCCTTGTACAGGCGGTTGTTACCCTTGTCTTCTGCTGCAGTGTTCCACCCATCGTTCTTGGGGTAGGTTGCGTGGTTAGAGCCTTCGCCTACCCAGTACCACAGCTGCTTGTCAACTGTGAGCGAGTTCAGTGCGATTTCTTTCCCATTGTTTCCAACGAGCTGCTGGTATACACCACCGTCTGCGGTCTTGACCTTGATCTTGAAGGGACCGTCAGCTGCCTGGTAACCGGCACGGCTGGAGATACTCTGCATGTTGGTCTCAATGATGAAGTTGGCGTAGTTACCGACCGGAAGAGCCTTGCCGGTGATATCTTGGCCAGCGGTTGCATCCCAGAGGCTCAGGGAAAGGGACGGTTCCTTCACGTTGAAGGCGACTGCGCCCTTTACAGTGCCATTCCACTGGTACCAGACACCGGTCTTGCCGACGAAGATGTCAGGTGATACGTAGAATGCCTTTGCATCGCTAACCTGCTGAATATCTGCAGGCTGTTCGGTTCCAGAGTTGGTACCTGGCTGCCACCATGCAATCTGTTTTGCGTTTCCAGTCGCTGCAGACACATCAAGATTCTTTTCACCAAGGAAGATATCTCCACCCTGGCTGATCTTGTCGAGTGCTGCTGCTGCCGGAAGTGCTACAAATGCACAGGCGACAAGCACCATCATTACAACTACAATTCGTGCGTTCATTACATGTCCTCCGAACAATCCGATTGTTCGAATAGCATTGATCCAGCAATCAGCCGCTGATCCGGGCAGCGATTACAAGATTTCATGCCGCATACTCCGAGATAACTTCGAAGTATGATCAGATATTTGGCAACCCCTTATTATATCCTTTTTGGTATCAGATTCAGAAGAAAAAAGCATCCAAATGGCCAGAATAGTGTAGGACGGCGTTATAACAATTTATTCTGATCACACTGAACAGATACCGGACAAAGAGGCGATCACATATACCAGACACGATACCCCCTCTCTCGCGCAGGTTCAGAGTCCTGCCAAAAGGACCAATAGAGCCATTGAGAAAAAATACACAATTATTAAATATAGCAAATGATAACATTATGAAGGCACCTAGTCCGATAGTGTAGAGGTCAATCATACGAGGCTCTGGACCTTGTGACAGCAGTTCGAATCTGCTTCGGACTATATCTTTTGTCATCGCTTTTATTGTTCACCGCTTTTTGAAGACCATTGCTGCATGATCCGGATAATACGGAGTCAGCCAGGTTATTGATATCTCACTCATCCCTGCCCTTTCCAATATTGATGAAATCTCTGTGCAGATCTTCTGCCCATCAGTATTCATTGCGATACTTCTGACTTTCAGCATAAGAATCAGAAGACCACCAGATTTCAACAGGAAAAGATTACGGACAGCAATCTCTGCCTGATCCCTCTGGGCAATATCCTGGTAGATGATATCTGATTCTTCAATCAAAGGAGCATAGAGATCAGGCTGGCCGGCATCAGCAGGGATGGGGATAATGTTTCTCTTAACCTTACAGATTTTTAAGAGGTCCTGCAATGGGCCTGGAGCCATCTCTACCGCATAGATAACCTCAGTATAATCAGCCAGAAAGGAGACCGTTGTCCCTGCTGCAGCACCCAGATAGAGAATACATTCCTTACCGGTCAAATCAGGACCTTTTCCAATATAATATAATGCAGCAAGTTTGCTTCTTCGGGGAGGCCAGACCCTCAGCGTATCTATCATACGATCCCCTTTCACCGGGGTACCGGGTGCGCAGAGGACACCATTCTCCCAGATCATGGAATCGCACCAGCTTTTTTTATCCGCTGATCTGCCCGGCAGATAAATTCCTCATCAATCTCTTTTCTGAAATAATCCAAACGCAATGCGATGGCAGTCTGGGCAGCAAGGGTCCGGGCTACCCTTCCCCTCACCATTTTTGGAGCTGTATGAACCCGTTTATGCTCAAAAATCAGACCGTGCTTTGGTGAGGCTGACCCTGCCGCCTTATGTGAAAAAAAAGCATTACGCGCACCAATTACTTGCAACCCCGAAGCAGGCATCCGGGAGAGATGCCTCATACTTCCTGCTGCAGCAAGAAGCCTTGCTGCAACCAGCGGCCCGGTAAGAGCGCTACAATTCGGAAGAAGTACCTGAGCAGCCAGAGCAATATCATCGGCAAGCCTGGATCTACTCTCTCTGAACCTGACAAGATCAAGACAAAGATTCGAGACCACATCATCAGAAGACTCAGATAATATTACTATGGGATCAACTCTACGACAATGTGCCCCTCTCCCTCTTCCCCTGTCAGTACCACGAGTCATACCATACCAGGAGTGAATTTGCTGACCAATCCGTTCTGCCATAAGATCAACATCGCGAAGAATCAGGACAAGCCTGATTAGTCGTGCTTCGGATGAAGAGGTATAGGCCGTAATCTCTTCCTCCACCCACTTGATGCAGAATGCTCGAAGCAACGAGTAGTAACTCCCTTGATCATGGCAAAACCCACTCTTCACTGCATCGTGCACAGTTGGTAGAGGAACCATATTCATTCGTTCTTTCCGATACCTGATCAGGAGCTGATCCGGGTTATTTCCTGCCATCTGCCAGCCTGTCTCCTGATAATCACCAAACCAGAACATCCTTCCCTGAATTTCTGATAACTTCTGCACATCTTTCTCTTCAGTACCCATAGTTCAGAACCCCCCTATCCCTAGTGATATGAGAATGACCGGCACCGTGACCACCCCCATACACGAGACACGGGGAATATTTAGCAGATAGGGAACCAGCCCGATACCACAGGAACATGCAAGAATAAACAGGCCAAATGGACCGGTAAAAATCGCACACAGAACAACGACCACTGCAGCGATGATAGTATTCATGTTCCTGCTGTCTATCCCGGAGAAAAACCTTGCAGAATTCGCAAACCGTATTGTCAACAGATATGCAATAAGAGCCACCCCAGAACTAAGCATGAGAATCATCACAAATGGCGGAGGATCTAATGATGAAAGAGCAACCATTACCCCGTTCCTCGTGCGGTCAATCGCATAGAATGCAGCAATTCCAATTAATGCGTTTGCAGTAGTTGCTGCACCCGCAGAAACGAGATACTGGCGCTGATCAATCTCATACCTGATACCCGTACTAATAACTGCACTGGCTGAAGCAGTTGAAAGACCGGGAAGCCAGCCAACCAGAAAACCTGCAAGGGTTCCGGGAATCGCTGCCTTGAGTATGCCCCGTTGATCTAATCCTATTCCAGAGAATCTCTGCATTGGAATCAAGCCCTGACCCGAAGTGAAAAGCACTGAGAGGCCAAACAGACCCGTGAGGAGCGGCATTAGAATACTGCTGTTTCCCAGAGTAGTCCATGAAAGATACTCAAACCTGAAGGCAAAGAGGCCGAGCATCCCTGAACTGATAAAGACGATGAGAGTCCACAACGGTGCCTCGCTCATAATTATTACAAGGCCCATCATGAAAACAAGAAGAGCTGCAGTAGCCCAGTCGATATATCCCTGAAACGGTTTTATTAGAGCGTATGCCGCAAGAGATAGAGGCACACCTACACTTACCCCCCATAACCCACCAAGTGCTGATAACCGAATCGCCTCCTCCCCCTTCCCTGCAAGAGCAAGGGCATGAGCCGGGAGAACGGAGAGGGCAGTACCTTCATCAGGAACACCAAAGAACGTGGAGGGAAGAACATCAAGAAATGAATGAGTTATCAGGGTGGCAATTAATATGGCGGATAAACCTTCAGAACCAAAGACAGCAAGGAAGAATGGTGAAAGACCAAGAAGAATTCCTGCGACAGTATTTGAGTGTATTCCAGGGATTAGCCCGCTGATCATGCCTAAGATTATCCCGGAAATGCTGCCGGTAATAAGCGGAATCATAAGATTATCATGAGGTTACGTGCAACACTTGTTATCCATATAATATTTTAATCCCTGCGCTGGCGCACGGAATTAAGTGTAAAGAGAGCATAAAATAACCGCAGATCCGTATGAATGGATCTTTTGGGGAGGAACGGTATGAGAATAGCGATAACACGGCTGAAGGGGAAGGAACTGGACGATCGTGAGCGATGCCTGAGGCGAGGCCATGAATGTTACCCAGTCTCACCATTACTCGGTGAGATGGATCAGGACCAGATTGATCTCTTTGTCCAGGAGGTCAAATCAGAAACGTTTGACTGCATTTTCTTCACCAGCGCACTCCCGGCATATAAAATTGCACCCCTCCTCAGTCGATGCCCCCTTCCCAGAGTAGTTGCCATCGGTCCACAGACCGCAAAGGCCCTCCGGCAGCACGGAGTTCCCTGTGAGGTCCTCCATGAATTCTATTCAAGGGCCTTTGTCCCTTACCTCGGTGAATGGATATCCGGGAAAAAGATCGGAATTCCCAGGTCAGATGCACCAAATCCGGATCTCCTGGCAGCAATCGCCAATGCAGGAGGAATTGCAGCAGAATTCAATATATATGCTCTCATTCCCACTTACGAAGAACTAGATCTGAAAACAGCAGAGGCGGTCCTCTTCACCAGTGCTCTTTCGTTTAAAACCGCTATCTGGCGTCGGCGTGAAGATCTTATCCTCATTGCCATCGGAGATGTCACTGCTGCAGCGATGGAGTCAGCAGGGATTATACCTGATGTCACCGGGGATGGATCTCTTGAAGGTACCCTTGATGAGTTGAATCTCTATCTCCTGATGAATGACTGAAATGACAACCGAATCTGCACATACTCATAAAAATCACCTATTCACCCTCCATAACGGAGGAGGAATCATTCTCATAGACAAACCACGTGGACCGAGCAGCCATCAGGTCGCTGCCTGGGTCAGAGAGATGACCGGGGTCACCATGGTGGGCCATACCGGGACGCTTGATCCACAGGTGTCAGGAGTGCTGGTCGTCCTGCTCGGGAAGGCAGTCAGGCTTACCTCGATACTCCATCTGGATGAAAAAGAGTACATCTGCCTCATGCGCCTGCACGGAGATGTTACCCGACCAGCCCTCGAAGAGATCATCTCCCAATATACCGGCAAGATATATCAGCGCCCACCCCGGAGAAGTGCAGTCAAGCGGGCACTTCGTATCAGGGAGATCCTGGATCTGGAACTCCTTGACTGTGATGGAAGACTTGTCCAACTCAGGGTGAGATGTGACTCAGGCACCTATATCAGATCCCTCTGTCACCACATCGGAATGGCACTGGGTTTTGGTGCCCATATGCAGGAGCTCAGACGCAGTCGTTCATCTGATTTCTCAGAAGATCAGATTCACACCCTTCATGACGTCCGTGATGCTCTCGAGGACGCAAAATCAGGCAACACCGGACCACTTGCATCAATGATCCTCCCCATGGAATCCTCAATCGCTCATCTGCCCAGAGTGATTATTAAAACCAGCGCAGCTGGAGCAATCTGCCATGGGGCACGACTCTCACCAAGAGGAATCATTACAGTTGAGAAATCTTTCCAGATGGAAGATCTGGTTGGGTTGTTTACTGAAGATGGGGATCTGATCGGGCTTGGGGAGGCATTGATGAGCTCATCACGTATAATACCAGGTGAAAAAGGGCTTGCTATCGCGCCGCGAATAATATTCCCTGATGCTGAATCCTACCCTGCAATATGGAAAGGGAAAGTGCAGGCACACAAAACCAGCAACGCTTAAATATACAAGAGCTAATAGGATAAGGCAACATTTTTGCTGAGGTAGTCTAGTCTGGGAAGGCGCAAGATTGGAAATCTTGTGAGGCTTGCCTCTCGGGAGTTCAAATCTCCCCCTTAGCGTTCTTTTAGTATTCTTTTATCTGAATTATTAGAGATTTGCCTAACATCGAAATAATTTGATAATCTAAAAAAAGGTGTAGAAAGGGACCTATGCTGATCGACGCACCCAATCAGCAATCCAGTCACCAGTACCACTCGTTGTGGCAGTTCCACCCATGTCTTTGGTAACAATCCCCTCACTGATAGATGCCTCAATTCCCCGAACAATAGCAGAGCCGGCTTCTTCTTCACCCAGGTGATCCAGAAGCATGGCACCAGCCCAGATAGTAGCCAGGGGATTTGCGACATTGAGCCCCTTGTATTTTGGTGCTGAACCGTGAATAGGCTCAAACATCGAGGTCCCACCAGGGTGAATGTTACCACCCGGAGCAAGGCCGAGCCCCCCCTGAATCATTGCTCCGAGATCGGTGATGATATCACCAAACATATTGGGAGTGACAACTACATCGAACCATTCAGGATTCTTTACAAACCACATCGTGATTGCATCGACATAGTTAAATTCTGTTGAAATTTCAGGGTTTTTAGCCGATACGTCTCTGAATACGTCACGCCAGAGACCATACACATCAGAGAGGACATTGGCCTTGTCCACTGAAGTTACTTTCTTCCCCCTCTTGCGCGCCGCATCAAATGCGTATTCAATAACACGCCGTGAGCCCTCCCGGGTCACGACCCCTATCTGGTATGCAATCTCCTCAGCATCGCTCTCCACATCAAGACCGAACTTTACCGAGTATAGGTTTCGAATCACTTCGAGTTCTTTCTTCTCTCTGCCAGTAAACCGGGATCCGATACCCACATAGAAATCCTCGGTATTCTCCCTGACTACAAGGAAGTCAATATCTTTTGGACCTTTTCCTGCCAGGGGTGTTTCAACGCCGGCAAGCATTTTGATGGGCCGTAAATTGACGTACTGATCAAATGCAAACCTGATGTTGAGCAGGATCCCTTTCTCAAGGATTCCGGGAGTGACCCGATCATCCCCAATTGCACCAAAATATATAGCAGGATAAGATGAGAGGTCATCAAGTTCTGCCTCGGTTACCAGCTCTCCGGTCTTAAGGTACCGCTCGGCACCGATATCATACTCAGTCCAGCCAATCTCAAATCCAAACCGCTCACCAGCTGCATCCAGAACGTTTCTGCCTGCAGAGATGATCTCAGGGCCTATTCCGTCACCCCCAATAACCGCTACTTCATGCACAGATCATCACCTGTTATCTTTTTTGCATACTCTACCAGGCCACCGGCATCTATGATTCGCTGGAGAAAAACTGGAACAGGCTCTGTCTCAAACCGCTTGCCTGATACATCCAGGTATCCCTCATCGAGATGGGGAACAACCTGATCCTGTTCAGATATCTCCCCTGCACGAGGACAGATAACCGGCAGGAGGCCAACATTAACACTGTTCCGATAGAATATTCTCGCAAACGACTCAGCGATCACCATACTGATACCGGCTCCGGTCAGTGCCATTGGGGCATGCTCCCGGGATGAGCCGCACCCAAAGTTACGCCCTCCGACTATCATATCACCATCCCGTGCCTGACCTGCGAATTCGTCACGTATCCCTTCAAATGCATGCGCTGCGAGACCCGCTGGATCGTTGATCGTAAGAAACCTTCCGGGAATGATCGCATCGGTGTCGATGTTATCCCCAAATTTCCAGACACGCATCAGCACACCTCCCGTGGATCAGTAATTGCACCGCGTATTGCTGTTGCTGCTGCTGTTGATGCAGAACCCAGATATACACTCCCTTCTGAAGAGCCCTGCCTGCCACGGAAGTTCCGGTTTGAGGTGGCAAAGGAGACCTCACCTGAAGCGATGAGACCGAAGGAGCCACCCATACAGGGTCCACAGCAGGGGGCCTCGACCAGGGCACCAGCCTCAACAAATCGCTCGATAAGCCCTGCACGCAGAGCTTTCAGATACTCTGTCCGCGATGCCGGGATGATGAGAACCCTGATGTCATCGGAGAACATCCGATCCCCGAGGACTTCAGCTGCTTCCTGCAGATCCTCGAATCTGCCATTTGTGCATGAACCGATGAATACCTGATCAACCGGAGTTCCTGCAATCTCATCAACATCAACGACCTGATCTACATTGTGCGGAACCGCAACCTGGGGAACCAGATCATTCACATCATACTCGCGCCATGATGCATATGCCGCACCATCATCACTGGCAAGATCAGAAGGTGCACACTGCACACGATCCTGGAGGTACTCAGTAGTGATCCGGTCAGGAGGAACGATACCAGCCTTGCCACCCATCTCAATAGCCATGTTACAACAGGTCATACGACCAGACATAGGCAGAGCGCCAATAGTCTCGCCGGTGAACTCTACTGCCTTATAGGTGGCCCCATCGACAGTCATATCCTTGATGATCTTCAGAATCAGATCCTTGGCACCTACCCGGTGTGCGAATGAACCAGTTACATTTGCTCTGATACTTTCCGGGACCCGGAAATACAGGCATCCGTATCTGAGTGCGAATCCGAGATCGGTTGAACCAACTCCGGTTGCAAACGAACCAACAGCACCGTATGTACAGGTGTGAGAGTCTCCACCGATAACGATATCACCGGGACAGACCCTCCCCATCTCAAGAGTTACCTGATGACAGACACCCTCTTTGATATCATAGTTATGAATCCCCTGTTCTCTTCCGAAATTACGCATCTTCTTCTGATTCTCAGCAGCATTGAGTGAATCTGCAGGGATCTGATGATCAAAGAGCATAATAACCTTGGAAGGATCAAAGACTTTCTCTCCACCCATTTCATAGAACTTCTCTATGGCTAAGGGGCCGGTGATATCATGCATCATTGCCCCGTCTATCGGTGCCATCACCACCTCCCCTGCCATAACCTCCTTCCTGCATCGCCGGGAGAAGATCTTCTCAACGATTGTCTGTGCCATTCCGGTACACCATATTCAACGCGTTTATCATAGCCTCCGCTGATGCCAGCACAATATCATCACCTGTTGCAGCGGCATCAAACAGACGGCCCTTCTCATCCTCGACGACGACCGTCACATGACCGATAGCGTCACTTCCTTCTGATATCGCAGAGATATTGAACTCTTTCATTACTGCATACCGGGGGACGGTTCCCACCAGTGCCTTAATTGCAGCATCAACCGGTCCGTTTCCGGTGCAGCAACAGATCTGCTCTGCACCACCAACCCGTGCCCGCACTGTTGCGGTCGGAATCATATGATTCCCGGTCATGATCGCGATATCAACCAGTTCGATGTACCTGCTTGAGATACCAGATCCAATAACCGTCTCAGCGATCTCATACAGGTCATGCTCAGTAACCTTATGACCCTTTGAAGCAATCTGCTTGACCCTGGCGATGATATCATCCATCTGGGGCTCGTCCGGGTCGATATGTGCCTGAGTCAGCATACCCCTGATTGCATGCCGTCCCACATGCTTACCCAGTTTCAGCCTTCTCCGGTGACCAACCATTTCAGGAGTCATGATGCCAGGCTCAAACGTACTTGCATGCTCCATAACCCCCTGGGCATGAATACCACTCTCATGTGAGAAGGCGTACTCTCCGGTAACCGGCCAGTTTGGTGGGACCATAATTCCGGAGAACCGTGAGACCATACGTGAGGTTTCAACCAGTCGCTCAGTCAGGATTCCTGTATGAAATCCAAAGATTGACTCGATGATCATCGTGGTGCAGGCCAGATCCGCATTCCCGGCACGCTCACCAATCCCATTGACCGTGACCTGCACCTGGTCAGCACCTGCCTCAACAGCTGATATGGTGTTGGCAGTAGCCATACCAAAGTCATTGTGGCAGTGTACATCAATGGTACAGGAAATCTGCTCACGCAGACCAGATATCAGGCTTCGCATCGTAGTAGGAGTAGCAATACCCACGGTATCGGGGACGTTGATGGCTGTTGCACCCGCACTGACCGCTGTAGTATACACCTCAATCAGTTCATCCATCCCGGTACGGGTTGCATCCATCGCCGAGAAGATGACCTGATCGCAATGATCCCTTGCGTACCGCACGATATCACTGGTGATGCCAACAACCTCCTCATGGGTCTTTCGGATCGTATGAATCCTCTGGACTTCGGAGGTAGGAATGAAGACATGCACCATATCAACACCGGCATCGATACACCGATCAACATCACCTTTGACTGAACGAGCCAGTCCGCAGATAACAGCATCCAGCCCCTCGGCTGCGATAGCCTTGACGGTGGAAAACTCCTCTTCGGAGGACGCAGGGAAACCTGCTTCAATCACGTGAACGCCAATATCAGACAGCTGACGCGCAATCTCAATTTTATCAGCAGTTGAGAATGACACACCGGGAGTCTGTTCCCC
Source organism: Methanospirillum sp. (assembly GCA_035561295.1). Taxonomy (GTDB): domain Archaea; phylum Halobacteriota; class Methanomicrobia; order Methanomicrobiales; family Methanospirillaceae; genus Methanospirillum. The sequence continues at coordinate 21,268 of DATMXW010000145.1, forward strand.
GTCACGGAGGGTCGTATCAAAAACAGTGATCTTCTTTTCAGTAGAACTTTTATCGCTGGAGAAAGCGACCTGCCGCGTGCTTATAAACAGCGGCTCTCCCTGTCACGACGTTTTTCGTAGACATGATCATACAGATTACTCCAAGGACATAAATAAGTATCGGGGATTGGTGCATTTGAGATCGCAATAGTGCACCAGAACAAAATGAAGAGGGATTGGAGAGAACCATTCCAGTTTACTGATAACTGCTACTATGCAAATCAGAGTACCGAAGCCCTGCCGATATCAAAAGCTTTCAGATTCAGTTCAACAGTCTTCTTCGGCACGATACGGGAGACAGCCTCACGGAGCGATTCCTCACGAAGAGGCAAGAATGGTGAGGCTGCGCCGAGCAGGACTACATTCTGGGTCAGAATACTCCCGGCCTCTTCTGCCATCCGCCTGGTGTCTACAATGGTCACCTGCCGATCCCCGATTTCAGAGATCAGCATCTGTTCATCAGGAGCAGGAAAATCCTGCATAAACACCGAGGTCGGCACGACAAAGTCACGACTCGTGAATATCGTTCCACCTTCTTTCAGGTACCGTGACGCTCGTGCTGCCTCCATAAGATCAAAGGAGAGAATCAGATCAGCAGTTCCCTGGGTAATGATGGGGCCAAAATTCTGTCCGATGCGAATCTGGCTCTCTACCGATCCTCCCCGCTGAGCCATCCCATGAGTCTCTGCCCCGCGAACCGCAATCCCTTCAATGACACAGGCTTCCCCAAGAATATTCGAGGTAAGTATGGTTCCCTGCCCCCCAATACCCACAATAAGGACATCAAAACTCATTCTTTCACCTCACGAAGAATTGCTGAAACCGGACATATCTGCGCGCAGGCCCCACATCCGGAGCAGAGATCTGTAATCACAGCCAGGCCCCCATGAAGCTCGATTGCCGGACAACCGAACTTGATGCATGCTTTGCATCCAATACATGCCTCCCGGCTTACGACAAATCTACCCCGATTTACTTTGGCCCTTTTTTCGGTGATGACACAGGGTTGCTTCGCGATGATAACCTTCACGCCAGGTTGTTCTTTAGCTTCTTTCAGAACTGCCATAAACTGGATCAGATCAGATGGACTCACCGTCTCAACAAAACTGACACCGCATGAACGGCAGATCATCTCAAGAGAGATCGAGGGGATACGCACCCCTCCGGCAGTAACTCCGGTTGTGGGATTAGGCTGATGACCAGTCATCGCGGTAACCCGGTTGTCTAGGATTACTACCGTAATCCGTGCATTATTGTAGACCGCATTCAGGAGCCCCTGAATACCAGTATGGAGGAAGGTAGAATCACCAATGGTACAGACGATATCATGCTCTTCTCCGGCCTGTGCCATCCCGGATGCTATCGTTATCGACGCCCCCATACAGATGGTAGTATCGACCACCCCCAGTTGGAGCCCAAGGGTATAACACCCGATATCACTGGGGTAAATACCGTCGCGGAAGACTTTCTTTATTGCATACATCGCAGTCCGGTGCATACATCCGGCACACAGAATCGGCGGCCGGATAGGAAGCCCGGGTTGCGGAGCAGGGGCAGGATACTCCACGACAGGAGAGATTCCAGCATCTTTCAGGAATGAAGCTACCAGTTCTGGTGAAAACTCACCTTCGTACGGGATCTGGCCGGTCTTCTTTCCGATAACCCTGACTGTTCCGGCAACCTGTCTGACAATCTCTTCGATTACCGGGGCCAGCTCCTCGACAACAATAACAAGATCATGCTTGCTCACAAAGGATGCAAGCCAGTCCTCATCTATCGGATAAGCCCCGATACGAGCAAGTGAAACATCTCCAGGAAGAACCTCCTGAACATATGAAGCGGCGACTCCGCCAGTAATTACGGCGGTTTTCCCCCTGACTTCACACCGATTATACCCAAGATCTACCAGTCTGCGCCTGATGCCAGGTTGTTTCTCATTTAGTTTCTTATGGAGGACCCGGGTATGCGCAGGGATGACCACATACTGCCGCGGATCTTTCTCAAATAAGGCTTTTCGATCAGAGACCTGCACATCCCCCAGTTGTACATCAGATTTGGAATGACATATGCGCGTTGTCGGTCTGAAGAGAACCGGCAGTGAGAACTCTTCAGAAAGGGCAAACGCATCCCGAATCATATCATGTGCTTCCTGGACCGAGGAAGGATCAAGGCACGGAATACGGGCAAAAGCAGCATAGCATCTGCTATCCTGTTCATTCTGGGAAGAGTGTGCGTAGGGATCATCAGCTGTGAGTATGACAAAACCCCCCTTCACACCCGTATATGCAGAGGTCATGAGAGGATCAGCTGCTACATTCAGACCAACGTGCTTCATGGTAACGACAGAACGCAAACCACACCAGGATGAGGCAAGGGCCTGTTCAAATGCCACCTTTTCATTTACAGACCATTCAACATAGAAGTGACGATCCGGCACAAAGCGGAGGGTATCGATGACTTCTGATGACGGGGTGCCCGGATATCCGAATGCTGTATCCAGAGCACCTTCAAGGCATCCATGGGCAATTGCCTCATTTCCAAGGAGATATTTCACAACCATTTCTATTCAGTTCCCAGAATTGCAGTACCAGATCTGGTCTCTTCCCCAGATATGAACCTTCATCTGTGCTGAGAAAGCCCCCTTCCCAATAAATAGCAAACATATATATGATCTCGCGATGCACCTTGTAAGAGCCTCTGGGCCCGTAGCATAGACAGGTGGTGCACCCGGCTGATAACCGGGAGGTCGTGCGTTCGAATCGCACCGGGCCCATTACTCATTTTTATGATATCTCCGGAGAAACGGAGTATATGGAATATCGAATTGTTGGTACTGCGCTTGTTGGTGGAGGGCTGACACTTGCTTCCTGGTTGTTCATTGATCAGGCACTGGCTGGAATAACTCTTATTCTAACTTTTACCCTGCTCCTTGCCCTTGCAATATCCGCTGATGCAGAGCGGCATCGCCATCCCCAGATGTATGCACGACTAAGTGATGACGCGCAGACAATTGTTGTTGAAAATGTGGGAAACGCACCAGCAACCGAAGTATCAGTAAGGGTAATCCCAGATGATATCACGTATAAAATTGGAACCCTTGAGGCTGATCAGTCTCATCAGCACATCATGACAGGGATGATCAGAGAGGCAAAGGCCCGAATTTCCTGGAAGAGAACTGATGGGACTCTTGCAGAAAAAATATTCACGCTTTCAGGATATCATCAGGATGAGGATCCCCTCAGGCCCATGATGCCACTTTTTGCATGGAAGGGAAAGTAAACTGAGAAAACCTCAACAGAAAGAAATTATTATTTTTTTGCAGCGATAAACTCCAGAGTCTTCCCAAGTGACTCAAGAAGAGCCTCCTGATTCTCCAGATACTGCTTCATTGCCTTATATAGCATAAATACAGCCTCATATCCATACAGATCAAGAACCTGCCTGGGATTCAGCGCCCCAAGATATGAATCGATAATCAGGTCGTCCCCGCTATACATAATCTCATAAAACCCCCCATCTTCACTCAGGACGCAGAACTGATCAATGATCACCTTGTTAATATTATCAGGGCGATATGGTGCCAGTTCGGCACTTCGTCCAAGAACAAGCATCCGTTTTGGGTAGTACTTCCCATCATAGATCTCACCCTGATTGTTCTTCTTCCCCCTTTCGAGAATTGAGATCCCGACTTTCATGATTATTGGCGCGGTTTGAGATGCCATCTTCTCAAGGAGAACCGATTCATGGGAGAGCACCTCTTCAGTATGCTGAACTATGGAATCATCGGTTGTACTGATCAGATCGATCAGCCGGTTGTATCCGGCCATAATAATATCGTCCATGTATTCTCCTGTAGTATTGCTATGAGTCTTCCTGATGGGGAAAAAAGACTGCGTACGGTGAACGACTCATCTCCGAGAAGTACTCGGCAGGGAACAAATCCTCCCGGTCAGGTAATGAGTGCGCTCACCGACAATCTCAACCATAACCCGGGCCCCCAGGGGTATGGATCCATCAATGACCACCCCCACATATCCACGAGTCCGTCCCATCACCGTGTCAGGCCGGATTTGCTCAGTAATAAGGACTTCTTCAATCCTGCCAATCATCATCTGTTTCTGCTCTTTCAGGATCGCATATCCGATCTGAATAAGTTCACGGGATCGATCCTTGCGTATCCGATCGGGGAGTTCCCCTTCTCGTGATATCAGAGAATCCGGGCGATATGAGTACCTGGTGACATTCACTGCTTCAGGTCTGATCTTGTCCAACAGATCCATTGTGGCCTGAAATTCGAACGGCGTTTCACCCGGAAACCCGGCAATAAAATCGGTTGCGATGGAGAGAAAAGGGACATGTTCACGCATGATTTTCACGATCTCAAGAAACCCGGCACAAGAGTACTCACGTCCCATACGCGCAAGAACCGAGTCAGATCCGGACTGAACAGGGAGGTGGAGAAATGAGAAATAGTGCTCGTTCTGCATGATATCACTCATCTCCTGCGCAATAGGGCCAAATGTAGCAGGATTCATCATACCAAGCCGTACCCTGAAAAAACCGGGAATTGACCCTATCTGCCTGAGAAGTGAAGGAAGACCAGGAGATCCATTATCGCATCCATACGCGCTCAGATCCTGACCAGTCAGGCGAATCTCCACTGCACCGGAGGTAACCGCCGCCCTGATCTCGCTGAGTATTACTTCCGGAGGGATACTCCTGATCCTTCCCCGTGCAATCCGGGTGAGGCAATAGGTGCAGGAACCGAGACATCCCGAACCTATCTGGACCACTTTGATCGGGCCGCGTGTATCAGAACAGTTAGAGAAGCTCAGGGCATGAATCTCATCAGGGGGGATCACTCTCACCGAGGGGAACTCATCCAATATGGCTCTGCGCGCAGTGGGAAGGCATCCGGTCACAAACACCTCCCTGCCGCTCAGATCATGGAGCAATCGTATCATTTTTCGTTCTGTCTTCTCGATGACGATACATGAGTTGATTATGATCGCATCGGCTCTTTCCGGATCCTCGAAGAGAGTGCACCGGTTTGCACTCAGAATACTGCGAAGACGTGTTGAATCACCTTCATTATAGGTGCATCCAAATGTCAGAATACATACATTTCTGCCTGAAAGATCCGTTATCCACGACGGAGGACCGACCGCGTACATGGGAGTATCCATCGTATACATATTTGCAGCAGGCCCGGAAAGGAACAATGGTTCTGAAGGCCCGATGGTAAAGATGATAACTACTCTTCCTCAAATATGTAGGAAATGGTCAGAATAGGGCTTATCGGCTGTGGCAATGTAGGCAGGATCATCGCGACACATCAGGATGGTTTCTCAGTCGGCGCGGTATTTGACCTGCTCCCTGACCAGGCCGTAAGTCTTGCTGAACTGACCGGGGCAGAACCTTACTCTGATTTTGATAGGTTTCTTGCTGCAGATTTTGATATCTGTGTCGAAGCCGCTTCAATTCTTGCAGTTCGTGAGTATGCAATTCGATCAATCGAAGCGGGTAAAGATATCGTAATATTGAGTGTTGGCGCTCTTTCAGACTCCTCATTCAGGAACCACCTCGTCTCTACGGCACGGGAGCGGGGAAAAAAGATCCATATTCCCAGCGGTGCCATCATGGGCCTTGATAACCTTAAGATTGGCCAGATCAGCCATATCGATAGTATCGTTCTCAAAACAACCAAAAGTCCGGCAAGCCTTGGGATGACGGTCTCTGAACGGACGCTCGCGTTCCGGGGAAAAGCAAATGAATGCGTGAAACAGTTCCCAAAAAATATTAACGTATCAGTCGCTATTGCTCTTGCAAGTACCCACGAGGTAGATGTTGAACTCTGGGCAGATCCTGATGTAGACAAAAACATTCATGAGATTTTTGTTAAAGGTGAATTCGGGGATGCTTATACAAGGATTACAAACCTTCCATGCCCTGATAACCCGGCAACCAGTTACCTGGCTGCCCTCTCAGTCCTCTCTCTCCTGAAAAATATTGAAAATCCTCTGGTGATAGGGGCATGACCCAGGATCTAAATGCAGATATCTTAAGGCTGAAGAGAGAGAAGAATGCCCTTATCCTTGCTCATAATTATCAGTCATCATCCATCCATGCCGTTTCTGATGTGATAGGTGACAGCCTTGAACTGGCTCTGAAGGCCAGGGACGCAGAGGAGGATCTCCTGATCGTCTGCGGCGTCAGGTTTATGGCAGAGACTGCAAAGATCCTAAACACGGAGAAAAAGGTTCTGATACCGGTTCCAGATGCAGGATGCCCACTTGCAGATTTCCTCACACCTGCCCAGATAGAGGAGGCAAAAAAAGCCTTCCCCGGTGCGCCGGTTGTGGTATATGTAAACAGCACAACAGAGGTCAAAGCAGTAGCAGATATCACCTGCACTTCAGGGAACGCAGTGGCAGTGGTCAGATCCCTTCCTGAACGGGTGATTCTTTTTGGTCCAGATTCCAACCTTGCCCGATTTGTACAGCAGCAACTCCCTGACAAAGAGATAATTCCAATCCCAAAGGGAGGACACTGCTATGTCCACCAGAGTTTCACCAGAGAAGATATCAGAAAAGCCAGGGAAATCGGGGGAAAAATTATTGCACATCCTGAGTGCCCGGATGATATCCGCAGAGAATCTGATTTTGTTGTATCCACCGGAAAAATGATCCATCTGGTACAGCAAGGAGAGATCTGGCATATCTTTACTGAGCAGGGAATGGTGAATCGACTGAAAACTCTCTTTCCTGACAAACGGTTCTACCAGTATGAAAATGCTGTTTGCAAGGACATGAGGAAGACAACAGATATCGATCTCCTCTCTTGCATGGAGCATCTGACCGGGGAAATAATTCTTGATGACAGACTCATCCATGCTGCCAGGAGATCCCTCGATCGGATGCTGGCGGTGCCTGGATGAACGTCTACCCCAGGATCCCTATAGCCCGCCTCATTGCATTTGTTGAGGAGGATGCACCCTTCGGAGACATCACATCATTGGCTGTTCTTCCAAAAATCGAATGCAGGGCTGATATCCTGTCCAGAGAGGATCTGGTCCTCGCTGGATCAGACGAAGCGTCACGGCTGTTTTCATATTATGGAGTCAGGGCAGAGTCCTCTTGTAGGGATGGAGAGAAGATACCATCTGGATCAATAATAATGACTTTATGGGGAGATGCCCATGCGATTCTCCTTGTTGAACGAACTGCCCTGAACCTTCTTGGACGGATGAGCGGAATTGCCACCATGACCAATTACCTGCAGGAGAAGGTTGCATCGGTCAATAAGGGGTGCCGTATCGCTGCTACCCGAAAGACTGCCCCCGGACTGAGGGTCCTTGATAAAAAAGCAGCAGCAATAGGGGGTGCTGATCCCCACCGATACTCCCTCTCTGATGCGATTCTGATAAAAGACACCCATCGTGCCCTCATCCCTCTCGGAGAGGCCGTAAGACGTGCCAGAGAATCTGGCGTGTACCATTGCGTGGAGGCAGAGGCAGAGAGTGTAGAGGAGGCAGTTGAGGCGGCCCTTGCCGGGGCAGACATCATTCTCCTCGATAACATGAAACCTGACGTGGTTAAGAAAGCCCTTCGTGCCCTCAGTGATGCAGGGTGCCAGGAGAAGGTTATCATCGAGTTGTCAGGGGGCATCACCCCTGAAACTATCGAAGATTACGCAATCCCCGGAGTCCACCGTATCAGCCTTGGCATGCTTACCCACACCGTCAGGAACGCAGATTTTTCCCTTGAGATCTCTCCAGAACCACGACATCAGCAGGATCAGAGACCATAATCTCACGCTTCCCTTTATAGGTCTGAGCGATTCCAAAAACACGGATACTATCTTCCTGGGCAATCAGAAGATCTTGAGGAGCGGGTGAGATAAACACCACGGTTCCACTGAGTTCAAGAATTAGACTTCCGCCAGTGCGTGTCTCAGTTATATGACTAATCACCCCCTGATATCTGACGAGGGTTCCATCACGGATATCTGGTGAATAATCAACCACAAAGGGCTCTTTTCCAAGAGCAGAAAAGATAACAGTGGCACATCCACAGGCCACCATTACCAGAATCAATACGAGGACAGCAGAACGCTCCTGTCTCTCCAGCATACCATATTCTTTGAAAGAATACTCAGATAGACCTGCCGGTACCTGATTTCCAGTATCCGGGGAAGTATTTAGACCAGAAGGGCCGATGATTGTACATGCATAGTACCCGATATCAGAGCCTCCTGCTCACCGGGATAATCCTCTTCTGCATCCTCATAACCAATTGCACAGCAGAGAACCAGCAGAAAGAGATCAGCCAGGAGGTAACCAACCCTGATGTCACCACGGTTGAACCGGCATCATCCACATTCTCATGGACAAAATTACCCCTGACCGATGCGGTGACCGGTGAAGTATTCACCCTTGATGAACTGGCGAAGCAGGGAAAACCCGTCATCGTGCAGACATTTGCAGTCTGGTGCCCTGCCTGCTCGATGCAGCTCCGTGAGACCGCACGACTGACAGCCGGCCTGCCTGATGCTTATACCCTCGTCGGACTGGATATTGACCCAAATGATAATCTGAATTCTGTTAAACGTCATGTAGAGAAGAATAATTTTACCGGAAGGTATACAGCTTCCCCGGCAGAAGTGACAAGAGGTCTCGTGGAAACATTTGGGAAATCATTTGCTCTTGAGATACCCCAGACAATAATTATCTGCAACCAGACAGTCAATCTAATCGGATCCGGCGTTTTCAACGAAGGAACTCTGAAAGAGATACTTGCTGAGGCCTGTGTCTGAGTATGGATCTTACCCCTGAAACCTGGATCCTCTCTTTTCTGGCCGGCCTCTACACCCCGCTTGGAGCAATGTGTGTGCTTCCCCTCTATCCTGGATATATCGCATTTCTTGCCAGCCGGACAGCATCAGGGAGGGGAACATCAGCAATCTTCCTGGGAACTGCGGTCACTGCCGGGGTTATCGGTGCCATGCTGGCATTCGGATATCTCTTTGTATCAATTCTGCAGCTTTCGACCGGTCTTGTCATCGGATATCTTGGTCCCGCAGTCTATCTGCTTCTCGCGGTGATGAGTATCGGGATGATCCTGGGATTCGACATCGGCAGACTGATTCCAAGTATTCATTCACCGGAAGCGAGAACGCCCTGGCTTACCGCCATGCTCTTTGGTGCCTTCTTCGGGCTCGTTGCACTTCCCTGTAATCCAGCCTCGATCATACTGCTCTTTGCTCTCTCGACAACAACCGCTGATTTTCTCTCGAATTTCATAAACTTTGTAATTTTTGGAGTGGGGATGGCAACACCGCTCCTGGTGCTCTCTGCTTTCTCAATGGAGAGAAACCGGCGTGTTATCAGGTTTTTCACCAGTCACCATATCCTCATCAACCGGCTTGCAGGAGTAGTGATGCTGATTGTAGCCCTCTATTATCTGATCTTCGTATTTCTGAATGAGTACATCTGATACGAGGGTTCGTCCTTTTTTTATTGCCGATGTCGCCACCAGGAGAGCACCAGGAGAAAGAGAATGACACCGGCCACAGCGGTTATCTTCCCATAATCGTATCCGCGGCGGGATTCTGAACTGGTAGCCCTGACCCCCTGCCAGTCACGCTCAAAGACAGATGCGAAATATGAGGTTATCGCAGAACCCCTGATGATCAGACCAGCTTCACGGTTAAAGACTGGTGAGTTCTCATTCCAGTTGATACTCGATATGAAGACACTGTCATCAGCAATGACACCTTTCGCATGAATCTTCAGAAGACCAGTATTATCAAGATCCACCATCCTCGCTTGTAATGGAATATTTTCACGGGTTGCAATACCAGTAATTTCCCTGACTATCTCATCATTGTCAGCTTCATCCTCCGTGTTGTAGTAGTAGGAATCAAGGAGAATACGAACATCAACCCCCCTGCGTGCCGCTTCTACCGCTGCCTCAAGATACGGATTCTTCTTCCCACCTGACCAGTGTTTGATATATGCCTCTTCGATCCAAAGGCGACGGGAAGTATTCTGTATCAGAGGGAGAATGAGACCAGTTGTGTCAGGAGCAAGAACCGGGGTGACCGACTCTGCAGTAACCTGTATCGGTGCAAATGAGACACGGTAGGGTTCTGCACTATAGGGAGGTATAACCCCATCCTTCCCTTCAACTTCCCTGACTCCGGGGCCGTTCATATCTTCATGAAAGACTCGGGAGAAGTATCCGGCCAGATCACGTGACGAGAGTATCACCCCCCATCCCCGGTTTCCAGCAAGCCCTTTGGGTGGGAACGAGTGCGCTTTGAAGTTTTCCGTGGTCAGAAAGAGACGCTCCCCATCGATTACGATATATTTGGCATGGTTAAACCGATACGGCGCATGATCTTCCCCGGTACCTGCCATTGCGAAGACCGGTATTCCTGCAGAACCCAGCCGCGCTATCACAGCCAGCTCTTCAGGTGTTATCCCACCCACCGGCCCTCCTTCGATGAGTACAGAAACCCTGACGCCCCGACCTGATGCTTCACAGATAAGGTCAGTAAATCCGGGATCGGTAAATTCATAGATGTTTACCAGTAGTTCAATCCGTGATGACCTGATGACATCCTCGAGCATCGCCCTTGAGCAGTCAGGTGAAACAAAAGCAGTTCCTGATACCTGATTGTAGGTCTCAGGTTGAAATCTGCTTGCTCCTGCCATCAGGACGCGCTCATCCCATTTCCCATCCGGGCCGATGAGATGAATCTGCCCTTTTCGTGGACGAAAAACTGATGGCCAGGAGAGATTCTGAAGTGTCTGCCCTTTCAGAGTCAGATAGAGTTCGTCCTTTGCATTTGCCAGCTGAAACCTGCCAGAGGCAATCATATCAGGAACCGAAGGATCTTTTCCTACTAGTTCGTAATCAGGGCAACTGCCAAAGAAACCCTTGTATGCTTCAGCATCCCGGGCGATGATTACCGAACCACCAGATTGTGCGCCTGTGGGGAAGGAGAGTGAGCCTTCACCATCCCCAATCTCAATATCTGTGAGGTCTCCTGTTCCTGAAAGAACCAGATACTCATCAGGATCTCCTTTCAGAAAGCTGTCAGGGTACACTTCAGTTATCTGAAACCAGCCTGATACCGGCACAAAGAGGAGACACAACATCAGGAGGCAGATCAGCCGCATGAAGAAGGGTGTACAGACAGAAATTTATGAATCTGCTGAAATAATTCCATATGGCCCGGCAACTGGTGATCAAGATCGGGGGAAGCCTTCTCTCTTCTGCCGGATCGATTATTAGAACCATCAATCAGACAGCCCCGGATGCACTCATTATTCCGGGCGGAGGCATCTTTGCAGAAGCAGTACGGGATCTTCATGTAGAGGGAACTGCTGCGCACTGGATGGCAATAGCAGGGATGGATCAGTTTGGCTGGTACCTCTCTACCTTTGGAATGAGTACCACCCTCGAACCAAACTTTAACGGATTGCCACAGATATTCCTTCCATACCAGTTTCTGGTGCGTGAAGATCCACTCCCTTATTCATGGGACATCACTTCAGATACTATCAGCGCGTGGATAGCATTTCACCTGAAAACCAACCTTCTAATACTCAAATCAATCGATCAGATCCGCGCAGACGGAGAACAGATAGAAGTTCTCTCAAAGGAGATAGCGACTACAGATCTGGATCCTGTTTTCCCCCAATTTATCTACACCCATCAGATTTCAGGGCTTATCATCAACGGAAAAGAGGCCAAACGTATCACGGGTGCACTTCGCGGAGAGCCAGTCTTAGGAACAATCTTTGGCACTACCATTTAAGACGTTCAAGAAAGAATAAAATAAGCACCTTTGGAGAGATCCGAATATGAGTCAAGAGAAATGCACCTCATGCAACGGCCCTATGGCAGAGCAGGGATCAACCGAGTTCGGTTGTCCGGCTTGTGGAACCGAAGTCAGCCGCTGCTACCGCTGCCGGGAACAGAGTGTTGAGTATATCTGCCCGACATGCGGTTTCAGGGGGCCCTGAAACATGGGCGATGTGGCACTTATCATTAAAGTAATGCCTGAATCACCTGAAGTTGATCGCGAAGAGATAAAAAAACAGATTCGCGCCACACTCCCCCGCGTTCAGGATATCCAGGAAGAACCTATCGGGTTCGGACTGGTTGCCCTCAAGGTAGTCGCTGTTGTTCCTGATGCAGAGGGTCAGACCGACGCTGCTGAAGCTGCAATTAACGCAATTGCCGGAGTCGAACGGGCAGAGATCATTGGATCTACGCTCGTCTAATCTTTTTTTTAAGGTTCTTTTATAACTTCAGGGCCGTTTTCATCCAGATACGCCATAACATCTGTTGTTATTTCCCTGATTCGTTCCACAGAGGACTGAAATGCATGGACCTCAAGGGGGTCGATACGTATCGTGACCGGAAATATACCGCTCCGGTTAATGCGGGCAGGAACGCCAATACAGACGTTTCCAATATTATGAACCTCACTCTTCACATATGCTGACAAGGTGAGGATACGATTCTCGTTACCAAGGATTGTTCTGATGATGGTCGCAATCGCTTCTCCAGGCCCCCATACCGTGGCACCCTTGCTGGCTATTATCTGCTGGCCTGAAGTTCTGACAGTACTCATGATGTCACCAATGGGCAGGTTTCCAAATGTCGGCAAATTCGAGATCTGAATGCCTCCAATCGTGGTAGCTGACCAGAGCGGCACCATACTCTCACCATGCTCACCGATGATGCGGGTATGAACCTCACTCACATGAACCTGGAAGAACGAAGCTATCAATGATTTCAGGCGCATAGAATCGAGATGTGTCCCCAACCCAAAGACCCTGGATACATCTTTCCCAGAATACCTCAGAGCTACTGAAGTCATGATATCTACCGGATTGGTCACCATCATGAGAAAAGACTCAGGGGCGTACCTCTGGACCTTCTGTGAGAGCTCAGCAACAATCATCGCATTTGCCAGGGCAAGATCAAGGCGATCCTGATCAGGTTTTCGCGCTACCCCGGCAGTAATTATGACAACATCTGAATCCCTGATCTCTTCAAGATTGCAGGTCCAGTGCACCTTACTGTCTGTCCCGGTAGCAGCAAATGAATCTACCAGATCTCGGGTTATGCCATCAAGTAGCGCCTGTGAACCGTCTCTGCCATAGAGCAGAACTTCCCTGACATAGGGTATGCGCGAGATAGAAAGGGCAGCATACTGACCAACCCGTCCCGTAGCACCGATGATAGATACTTTAGCCATGAAAATCTGTGAAAAAATAGGGACACGTTCTCGGTCGACTGACCGATGCTACCCTTACCTTAGGTTCCATCCTCCACCCCGCAACCCCATGGGCGCCGAATGTTCACGGTAAGTCTGCTCCCTTCCGGGCCTGGACCGGTCCCCGCGACAACAGGTCGCTCCTTCCTCCGAAGGGTTGATACCTGGCCATCGACCTCACAGGACAGGGTTTCTCCGTCAGGAGCCTAAAATTCAGGCGGTTCGTTTCAGCCTTCCTCAAACTTCGCCCCCTGCATACCGGCGATTTCAGGTGACAGGTGACGTCGATCCACCCAGGCTAGTCCCCATTATTATGCGGGGACTCAGGGAATAAAAACTTCCCCACCCACCGTCCCTTTCCAGAGAGAGAGAAATGGTTCATTCTGCATAAATGAAGATTTATCAAAAGGATCAAAGACGGTAAGAGCACGATTCCCCCTTAATACAGGTTTAATTATTGGGGGGAGGCATTCCATGGCCCCCTGATAGACATGCACCTTACGATCAGGACCAGATGCTTCGGCGACGCAGAAGGGTTCACTCCGCAAAGGTTCTGCAGAAAGTGATGAGAATGTTTCAGTAAGGGAGCACTCATCAAAACCCAGTGTGTCCTGGTTCACCAGCAGATTAAATCCTGAAAAGAATGCGGCAGCATACCATGGATCATTCAGGATCACATGAGAAACACCACGCCTGATACCGGCTAGCCCTAAGGTGCCTGAACCAGAGCAAGCATCTATAAAAATATCAGGCCGGTTCTTCGCGATAGCGTTCTCTACCGATCTCATCTTGGGATCTATGCCTCTCGGGAATTCAATATGAGATGCTCCCTGTTTCTTGTATATCGTAACCGGACCTGATGCGGTAGGAAATAGATCTGCCCGCACATCACACCCACACAGGAGCCGGTGCTCATGCCCGGATTCAGGTACAGCTCCAACAGAAGGGGATTTTTCGGGATCTAAAGAACTATTCTTGAGGATCGCAGAGATCTGAGGAATCTCCCGAAACGCCTGCTCTGCTGTATCATCGTCAAAAACCTTTGATATCAGGAGCAGTGTCCGTGGAGGAAGATGAGGCGGTGTTCGCAAAAAAATCCCGGGATCTATCAGGGGAGTTCCGACAGCAGCCAGAGGTTCTTTTCCAGTGAGAATACCGGCATCACTCAGCAGATGATATAATCTGACAAAAAGATCATCGATAAAGATCCTGCCGCACCTACAAGACTCCTCTGGAACATCATCAGGAGGTACTGATTTATCCCTGAACACAGGATTGCATTCAGGGCAAGGACTAAAGAGATTGCGGCCCCGGATTACCAGTTCAGAGTTAGAATAGAGATGTTGTCTTCCGCAGACCGGACAGTCCATATTCTGAATAACTGTGAGGAACTGCAATAAATAAGAACAGGTTCATGGGCCTGATGCGATTCGAACGCATGACCGCCCGGTTATGAGCCGGGCGCTCTCACCGCTAAGCTACAGGCCCGAAAAAGATGGACGCCGCCAACAGGACTCGAACCTGTGACATACTGGTTAACAGCCAGTCACTCTACCAACTGAGTTATGGCGGCTCAGAGGCGCTCTAATAGATTGAACCAATTAGTATTTATAATTTATTGAAGCCCGAATTCTCGTGATTCTGATGCATTCCTTTCATCGCAGAGAGTAATGAAACGATATCATCAATATCACTATCAAGAGCCGAGAAGAGATCTGATGTTTTCGCCGTTGCCATAGCACCGGTTGGTGAGGCGCGGATGTAGCCCAATCCTTCCAGAACCCTGAGTGAATAGCGAATCCGATGTTGCGGGAGATCCAGGATCTCAGAAAGTTTGATAATTCCTATCGGCTGGTGACAGGCTACCATAGAGAGCACCTCAAGATGCCGAGCTATCAGACCGATATCCCCTTTTATCTTCTTGAGCATCCGAACCTCCGTAATTATGCGTTCTTATCCAGCCATTCTTTCGTCTTTGAGTATTTACTTCTGAAGATCACAGTCAAAGCCAGTGCGAGACCAAGACTCACCACTGACCCGGGTATCCGATATGCAGGGGGGAAGAGGAAGATCGCAAGAAGACCCAGAGCAAAGAAGAAGATCACACCATTCAGAATGACTGCCAGATGCCAGAACTTCCACTTAAACTGCTCTTTAGCAGACTCGTTCATTATTCATACATCATTTCTATCGTAAAAGTACTTGTGGTCTCATCTGCTACCAGTACGGCATGAATATACTGGATGACCTCATCACGGGTTCAGGTGCTGCATCGTACTGCCTCTATGCTTCATCAGACTGTGCAGATATGCGATATTTAACAGGTTTTGTTGCACATGACCCGGTACCGGTGATAAAAATACCCGGAGAAAAACCAGTCATGATCCTTCCCCAGATGGAAGCCGATCGCGGGGAAAAGGAATCATTCGCGCGTGTAGTCACGAGAAGACAGGCGGGGTACTACGAGATCATTGAGAGTGAGAAAGATCCTTACCGTATCACCGCTGCAATGATGCAGCGGGTTGCACCCGGGCCGGTGATCATCCCTCCTGACCTCCCGGTGGGCCTCGCACGCGCACTTGAGGACCATACGAGGGTGATTGTTGACAACACATCCCACGTACGGAGTATTAGAGCGGTAAAGGCCACTGGTGAGATAGAACACATAACCAGAGTGCAGCGTGCAGCTGAAAAGGCCCTTGAGCAGGTACTCAGAGTGATACACACCGCAAGAGTGAGAAACGGAGTCCTCTGGCATGACGATGAACCACTCACATCAGAACGAATCAGATTTGGCATCCAGACAAACCTGCTAATGCATGGCTGCAGTGCACGGGACACCATCGTCGCATGTGGAGAGGATACCGCCATGCCCCACTGCCAGGGTTCCGGGCCATTATATGCAAATCAACCAATCGTGATAGATCTCTTCCCACAATGTGAACGAACCGGATATCATGCCGATATGACCAGAACAGTCTCGAAAGGTGAACCATCATCACGAGTGCTTGAACTCCATGCCGCAGTTAATGAGGCACTCATTCTGGGTGAATCACAGGTGAAGGAAGGAGCATCGGGGTCGGATATCCACCAGGCAGTCAGGGATCTCTTTGAACAGCAGGGATTTCGATCTGATAGTGAGGGGTTTACCCACAGCCTGGGGCACGGAGTCGGTCTTGAGGTACACGAACTCCCGAGCCTGTCACCTGCAGGGGGACCATTGGTTGCCGGGAACGTTGTGACCGTTGAACCCGGCCTCTATTACCGGGGAGTAGGAGGGGTGAGGATAGAGAACCTTGGAGTGGTTACCGGTTCAGGGTATGAATGCCTGACACGATATGATAAGGAGATGATCCTATGAACGAAGATGCATTTGAACGATATATACAGGCAGGAAAAGCAGCATCAGCCATCCTGAAAAAAGGAGCAGATCTCATCAGACCTGATGTGCTACTGGCAGAGGTAGCCCAGCAGGTTGAAATGAGGGTACTGGAAGCAGGGCTTGGTATCGCTTTTCCAGTGAATATTTCCCTCAATGAAGCAGCGGCCCATGACACACCATCCCCTGATGATCGTCGCACCTTTCAGCAGGGAGACCTGGTCAAACTGGATCTTGGCATCCACCTCGACGGGTATATCGCTGATACCGCAATGACCGTTGACCTGGGGGATCACCCCCTCCTGATTGAAGCCTCTGTTGCAGCACGTGATGCTGCAATTGCGCGCGTCAAGCCAGGTGTTACCATCGGAGAACTGGGCACAATAGTCTCGCAGGAAATCTGCTCCAGGGGATTTAGACCGGTGGCAAACCTCACCGGACATGGACTGGATCAGTACCGACTCCACATGGGTCCAAATGTCCCAAATATTCCGGGAACAGGGGGTGCAATCCTTGAGGAAGGCATGGCAGTTGCAATTGAGCCATTTGCAACGACAGGCACCGGATTTGTGAGTGATCAGAAGCGGGTTGAGATCTACTCACAGCGGATATGGCGCCCTGTGAGAATGCCGTCGGCCCGTAAGGTTCTGAGCGAGATCGCCTCACGACAGGGACTCCCGTTTGCCAGAAGAGATCTCAAGACCCCAAAGCCGGAACTGACCCTATCCCGCCTGGTCAGAGAGGGGATCCTCCACTCATACCCGGTCCTGGCTGACATTGCCGGCTCATATGTATCACAATCAGAACACACCCTGATCGTCACCGGTGACGGGTGTATCATTACCACAAAATAAAGCACGTTCATCAGTGATCAGCACGAACGATATGAGTTATTGACATGGCCCGTGACGAGGAGATCCTGGACCTGATAGAACTGCTTCTGACGGCCGACATATTCAACCAGAATCAGACTCTGGACATCAACGATCTGACTCCGACGGCCCGCGAGGTCTACGGCGTTCAGGCAATGGATGCAGAAAGAGGTCCGGTTGTTGTGGCAGAAAGCGCCATACAGCGGGTGCTCGGCATCCCTGATGCTCATCTGCGGCTTGAGAAGCACCCCCTGACAGTATACGAAGAGTTTGGACACCGGCTAAGGATTAGTACCCTTTCAGCCGGATTTACATGGTTTTTAAAGCATAACGGCGAGGAACGGGTCCTGAAAAATCCGGTTCTGGCATTTTACGCAGAGAATAACAACCTTATCCCGGAGATATCCCATGCCACGGTGCGGGATCAGAATCCCCGCTTTGAGGATAGCAGAGTCTCCCTCGACCGCCGGGTATCCCGGGTTCTGGCTGACGACGAGAAACTGCGATCAGGTATGGACCTCATCATTCTCAGTGCACCTGAAGAGGTTGAGCAGACCCTGGATGATATCATCTGTTCTCCAGATCAGGTGCAACGGATCCTGAAACTGAAGGTTGCCCTCGATAATATCGAATTCCTCAGAGAACATCACGTATTTGATATTGGGAAATTACTCTTCATTGGACCACCCGGAACCGGGAAGACTTCACTTGCCTTTGCCCTGACCAGGGTCTTTCATATGCCAATCCTTGAGGTGAGGCTCCCAATGATCACCTCGCAGTACCTTGGAGAGACATCCAAAAATATCGACCGGATTTTTGATGCCGCTCGCCGGCTCTCGCCCTGCATCCTCTTTATCGATGAGTTTGACTTCCTTGCAAAGAGCAGAATCGGAGATGATCATGGAGCAATGAAACGGGCAGTGAATGCACTACTCAAGAATATTGACCGGATCAGCCTCATCAGAAATCAGGTGCTCCTGATCGGTGCTACCAATCACCCCCAGCTTCTTGATGAAGCGGCATGGCGCCGGTTTGATGAAGTTATTCCGTTTGATCTCCCGGATCAGGCGACACGGCTGTTGATCCTTCGCCGGCTACTTCATAGTTTTTCCACGACCTGCGATATTGAAGCAATCGCAGAGAATACAGATGGTTTTTCAGGAGCGGACCTGAAGATGCTGGTCAGGGAGGGGATCCTCTCCTCTCTCTCTGATGGGCGCAGGGATCTTACCAGTGAAGATCTGATGAAGGGTGAAAAGCTGATACAGACCAGAGACGAGAGCCGTACCAGAACATGGTGCTGAAGGAATCCTGATGGAGATTACGCTCCTCGGTACCGGAGATGCAGTTGGAACGCCTCATGTAGGGTGTCAATGTCCCCAGTGCACCTATGCAAAAGAACAGGGCATTGAGCGGCTCCGCACATCAATCCTGATCACCCATAATGGGCATACCATCCTCATTGATACTACCCCGGACCTTCGCAGACAGTTGCTCGACAACGGCTCTCCAAAGATTGACGCCGTAATCTGGACCCATGGGCATTATGATCACTTTATGGGATATGGTGAATTTTACCGGGTTCAAAAGCCCCCGTCAGTCTATGCCGCCCCCCCCGTTCTCGACTATTGTGGCCCCATATTTGATTTCCTGATACGGGAAAAGCATGCAATCCCGACATACACATCATTTACGCTGTTTGGAATCGAATTTTGCCTGGTAGAGGTGACCCACCCAAACATATACACCTGTGGAGTTGTTTTTACCAATGGCCGGGTGCGGGTCGGATATACCTCAGATACAAACGAACATCTTCCACAGCAGACCCGTTCACTCCTCATGAATTTAGATCTGCTCCTCATAGACGGCCTTTTTCCCTCTGCCTTTAAAAAGGTGACAAAACATCTCAATTATGAGGAGGCAGTTGAAATTGCAGGGGAACTGAAAGCAGAGCAGTTCAGGGTAGTCCATATGAGCCATTATCTCTCGTTTACCCTTCCCCATCAGGGAAGAGATCGGGAAAGGTTCGAATTTTGAATACACAGGAAACTGCACTTTTATGAACACAGAGCGCACATGTATGTGCAATGAACATAACCGTTCTTGAACTGACAGAAGACAAGGTTAGGATCGCCCTACCCGGACAGGGGCACACGTTCATGAACGCGCTCACCGCCGAGATTCTCCTGGATCCGTCTGTTGATGTAGCCAATTATATCATTGAATTTCAGTTTTCAGATCCAGTGCTCACTGTGACCACCCATGACAAGCAAGATCCGCTCACCCCTGTCTATGCAGGATGCTCCCGTCTCTCTGCAAACTGTAAAGGTCTTCTCGAAGACCTGAAAAAAGTAAAAAAGTAATATTCTCTTTTTTCGAGGTTTCAGGGCTGCTCAGTAAAGATGATAGACCCAGATATCTTGGCGATCCTGACCTTGAGACGTTGACCTGGCCGTCCTCCTTTTACGTAGACGATGTACTTTCCAACCTTGGCTACACCATCACCACGCTTGGATGTGGATTCGATATTAACCTCGATAATGTTTCCTGCTTCAAGGGTGCTTGCAGATCCCTCTGATTTGGCTTTTCGTTTCC
Organism: Methanospirillum sp.; assembly: GCA_035561295.1. Classification (GTDB taxonomy): domain Archaea; phylum Halobacteriota; class Methanomicrobia; order Methanomicrobiales; family Methanospirillaceae; genus Methanospirillum. The sequence goes on from DATMXW010000145.1 coordinate 41,449, forward strand.
TAACCGGGCGGTGACTACCACAGGCCTCACATTTAATCATGAGGACACGGTCATCTTTGAAGAGCCGGGTATCAGGTTTACCACACTCAGAGCAGATCACATAATCGTCAACATAACTCTTAATAAGCGGGCTGAAGAGGCCTTCTTCGAATTTACCGTTAAATATGGCACGATTTCCATCAATCTTACCAGCAGTCCCCAGTTCGCCAAGGAGGAACTTGATGAGATGGTCCGGATCCCGGCGGAGGTCCCCGACAATATCCGTGAAGTTCTCGAGGATGGTCGTCTTGCCCTCAATTGAAATTCGTGGCTCAGGATAAGACCACCGTTCACCGTCCTCGGAGGGTTCGGTAACCTCCTCGTACGCTTTATGTAACAGGGCCTCGTATGTATCGACCATAATACTTACTATTTCCCCTTTGTTTGGGATAAACTGTAGCCTGCCATCAGAAGGGTACTAATAGAGGTAACTCTTGTGCACCATTGAATCCTACTGTCACTGTGCAGGTAATAAATTATTAGTATCTTGAATTACCAGTTGTAGGAACCAGCTCATCCAAATAACTATATGGGAGCGATAATTATAACCAAAATTCCAGAAAATGCCTTTATCAAAGATCTTCCCGATGTTCAGTCCACCATCCCTGATGTCAGAATCAACCTCACCCGTGTCGGGGTCAAGAACGTTAAAAAACTAGTTGAAGTATCACGACCGGGAAAGCGACCGGTTATTTTTATCTCGAATTTTGATATCTTTGTGGACCTGCCGGGGAGCCTGAAAGGGGCAAATCTCTCACGAAATTTTGAAGTAATCGATGAGGTGCTTCAGCAGGCCATTCAGGGCGAGGTCAAGGAGATCGAACAACTCTGTAGCATGGTTGCAAGAAAACTGCTCGATAAGCATGAGTACGCAGATCGGACTGAGGTGCTCATGCGAAGTGAGTTCATGGTCGCAGGAGAGACACCAGTTACCGGGACTCTCTGCCAGGAGGTTGTCAAGGTCTTTGCCAGTGCAATAGCACAACGGACATTCAAGGATCCTATCGTTCGCAAGAGTATCGGTGCCGAGGTAACCGGTATGACTGCATGCCCCTGTGCCCAGAATATTATGAAGGAGCGGGCACGAGAAGTGATGGAAGGGCTCGGCATCACCAAGGAGCAGATAGAGAAGTTCTTCGGCGAAGTCCCTATGGCCACTCATAACCAACGAGGGAGAGGTTTTCTCTCAATCGAGACCGATGATGAGAGCCATGTGCAACTTGAGAAGATCATCAGGATCCTCAAGCAGTCAATGAGTACCCCGATTTTTGAACTGCTGAAACGGGGAGATGAGGGGCACGTAGTCCTTGAAGCTCATAAAAATCCCAGATTTGTAGAGGACTGTGTGCGCGAGATGGCACGACGGGTCCATGCTGAGTTTGGAGGTCTGCCAGGTGACTCAGTTGTTACGATTGCTCAGGATAATGAAGAAAGTATTCACCAGCACGATGCCTTTGCTGAACGTCAGGCCACTATTGCTGAGCTTGCTGATGAGATAAACGGCGAGTTTTTCTGAGATTTCAGAAAATCTAAGAAAAGAACAGAACCAGCAGAATAACACAGACCAGAAGGATAATCCCGGCGATGATCATTGCCTGACGCCGGGAGATAATACTGGTCCGGCTGAGTTCTTCCCGCATTGTAATCACGAACGACTCATACCGGGGTAAAGCATCCATGACCATGATGAGATCTTCTTTTGATACCTCATGAAAATGGTGTGAACACCGGTTTCGAAAGTCAACGAGATGGATCAGATCCTGTCTGGTTGCCAGGTCAATCACCTGGTGATCAGACAATCTCTTAAAAATTACCTTATTCTTGAGGTCTTCATCCGGAGCGGCATACCCACGGGAGTAGACTGTTTCCCCACCCAGGTCAATAAGACGGTTCGCAAGTGCAAAGAGAACCATCGCTAGAGCATAGAAATTCCGGCGGTCCCGATCATATCGAGACGGGGTCAGAGTAATACTCCGGGCATCTTCAAGATATTGTCTAATGTCTGAAAATATTCTGTTTTGTTCTGGTGTCAGGCCGGATCCCATACCTCATAGATGTTGGGCAGGTAGCTGGATAAGACGATCCTCGATACTGAAAGAGATTCGCGGATGTTCTTAAATCGGGTAAAATATGGAAATGTAAAGGATTCTTTACGCAAATCAAGCGCCGGGAGAAATCAACGTTTCAATTAATAAATCAGACAATATTCAGGGATTATCTCTCATCATCTATTCAGTAGTAAATCGGCACAGATTAAATTGAGAATAATCACACCAGAGTAATACCGATGTAAGAAATACCTAACCCTTTTTTTCCCAGGAGAGGAATTATGTCCCCATAAATGACCACAATTCTGGATTATTGCAACCAGCGATTTTTCTGGATTCAAATTTTAAGACACATAATAACACGACACCCAAATTAGTGTTATTTAATAAGCTGTAAAACTATTTTTTATTCGAAATGAGTCCTTCAATTTTTTAATTTTTCACGAGAATCAGACGTTCAAATAACAAATTAGATATATTAAAGTCTCAAATTACCAATTGTCGTACACTGGTACGGTCGTACCCTCAGATCTCCTGAGGGCTGCTCGCGTTGAGTTGTATAGCACTGCGAACAAACCAATAAAGAAAGGCGATTCTCTTGTCCAAAGTAGTAGAAATTTCCCCAACCACAAGGCATGAGGGGCACTCAAAGCTCGTCCTCAAAGTCAATGATGAGGGAATTATTGAGCGTGGAGACTGGCTCAGTATCACCCCGGTAAGAGGTATTGAGAGACTGTGCGTCGGTAAGACGATGCATCAGGCACCCAAGATTGCATCACGTGTCTGTGGTATCTGCCCACTTGCCCACACCCTGGCAGGTATCGGAGCCATGGAAGCATCTATCGGCTGTGAAATCCCGCAGGACGCGTACCTCCTTCGGCTGATTATGCAGTGTGCTAACAAGCTCCACAGCATAGCGCTGCACAACATCCTTGTCCTGCCTGACATGTACATACCAGGCACGGATACGAAGATCAACCCATTCACTCCTGAGGAGCCGGTCAGAACCGTTGCAAAGCGGATCCAGCGGCTTCGTGAGATCGGTCAGAATATTGCCGAGATCGCAGGTGGCGAAGCAGTTCACCCATCCAACGCCCGTGTCGGTGGTATGTATTACAACATCGCCCCACAGGCCAAGGCAAAGATCTTCGACCTCGCAAAAGAAGGTCTTCCACTGGCAATTGCCCAGATGGAATTCATGATTGCGGTCTTTAAGAACTTTGAGAAGCGGGAGTCTGTAACCGTAGGTAAGACCACAGTCGACCTACCAGAGAAGTTTGGGTACCACGACCAGGGATATATGGCTGTTGACCCGACATTCCAGTCTTCAAGCCTTGATTTTGACCCCAAGTGGGATCCAAACCGCTGGACCGATGTATCTCCATGGAACTGGTATATGCCAGAGGTTGAAGTCTCCCTTGAGGATCCAGACTACCCAATCGGTGGAACATCAAAGGTCGGCACCAAGGCATGGCCACAGATGCAGGCCTGCACCTCCATTCCACTCTACGACGGTCAGCCAGTAGAAGTAGGTCCCCGTGCCCGTATGGTCCAGTTCAAGAACTACGACCACAAGGGAGCCATGGGCCTGAACATTGCCCGTGAGATGGAATATCCAGACACGCTCTACACCATCCTTGACGCAGTGGATTCCCTCGACTGCAACGGCTCTGTCCTTGCTGACGAGATTCCACAGGGAGATGGCAGCCTTGGCTGGAACGCCAACGAAGCCCCCCGTGGAACAGATGTCCACCTTGCCCGTGTTAAAGACGGAAGGGTACAGGAGTACACGCTGCTCGTTCCGACAACGTGGAACTTCCCAACCTGTAGCAGGGCTTTTGAGGGTGCACCATGGCAGCTTGCAGAGGTTATTATGCGTGCATATGACCCCTGTGTCTCCTGTGCAACCCACATGCTGGTCGTTGACGAGAACAAGAGGATACTCGCACAGAAGCTCGTCCAGTGAGAGAGTCTCACGCATGCTGTTCCAGGAGATCGTGATATGCGGGTGCGGTAACCCGCTGTTTGCCGATGACGGGTTCGGACCAGATGTGGTCGAGGAGCTCAGGAAGATACCGCTCCCTGAGACAGTGAAGGTGATTGATGCCGGCCTTGGTGGCCCTCATTTCATCTTTACTCTGATGGACCAGTCAGAAGAACCGGTGAAGAAGATAATAATCATTGATATTGCTGACTTTGGAGGAAATCCAGGGGAAATAACGTTACTGACCCCAAATGATCTTCCTCCGGGTAAGTACCGTGATGCCCACTCGTGGGATCTCGCTGAACCACTTCATCGACTGAAAGAAAAGATCGATATCACGATCATTGGATGCCAGCCGAAGCGTGTATCTGCTCCCGACTATGAGATCGGACTCTCGGACGAGGTTGCAAGCGCGATTCCACGAACAGTACAATTAGTACTGAAACTGCTGGGGGAGCATTATGGGACTACTATCGCTGATATTCGGGAAGAAGGAGAAAAAACCGGAAGAGGTAAAACCACAACCGGTTGTAGCTCCAAAACCCAATGCGACTGTGAAACAAGAATCACGTAAGGAGGAAAGACCTGTGTCTAACAAAATTACTCTCGGACATGTGCACATGAGTGGGTGTACAGGATGCTGTGTCTCTATTGCGGACACATTCCAGGGCCTGTTCACTCTTCTTGACAATTATGCAGATCTGGTATACAGCCTGACGCTGGCTGATGTCAGACACATTCCAAAGATGGATGTTGCCCTTGTTGAAGGATCTGTATGCCTGCAGGACGAGCTCTCAATTGAGGAAATTAAGGAAACCCGTGAGAAGGCAACCGTAGTAGTTGCACTCGGTGGCTGCGCTGCCTATGGAAACATCACCCGGTTTAGCCGTGGTGGCCAGTGGAACCAGCCTCAGCACGAATCCTTCGTACCGATTTCAAAACTGATCGATGTAGATGTCTACATCCCCGGTTGTGCGCCATGCCCTGAAGTCATCAGAAATGTAGCTGTTATGGCATATCTGCTGCTCAAGGGCAACGATGCACAGAAGAAACTGGCAACGGCATATCTGTCACCCCTGATGGCACTTGCAAAGGACGGCTCTCGGATTGAATCTGATAGTGAAGCCTGCGGTTGTGACATCATGCTCAAGGTCGTAAACCAGGGCCTGTGTATGGGTTGTGGTACCTGTGCAGCATCCTGTCCGGTTTGTGCCATCTCCATGGAATGTGGCAAGCCAAATGTGGACCGTGAGATGTGCATCAAGTGTGGTGCATGTTACAGCGGATGTCCACGCAGTTTCTTCAGCTTTGATGTATGCGGGGACTATGAGAACATTCTCGGCGCTATTACTGCTGCAATGAACCCAGGGGGCAACTAACATGGATATGCTCGGCAAGTACAAATCCTGTGTTGCAGCACGCAGCACATCCAGTGAGATCCTAAAAGGCTCCCAGGATGGCGGTATTGTCACCCAGATGTTTATTTATGCCCTCGAAGAGGGTATCATCGACGGTGCCATTGTCGCAGGACCTGGCGAGGAACTTTGGAAACCTGAACCCATGGTTGCAACAACTCCTGAGGAGATCCTTGCAGCACGGGGTACAAAGTACAACATCTCACCAAATATGGCAGTCATTAAGGATGCTGTCCGTCAGTACGGCCTTGATAAGGTTGGTATTGTCGGCACTCCCTGCCAGATCCAGGCACTTCGTAAGGCTCAGCTGTACCCAATCGGGCTGCGGAATGTCACCAACAAGATTGCTCTCGCAATGGGTATCTTCTGCATGGAGAACTTCCCATACCAGGGCATGAAGCAGATTGTTGAGGACCACTGCAATGTGGACCTGCACTCACTCAAGAAGACCGATATTGGGAAGGGCAAGTTCTGGGCATACACCCACCGAGGTGCAGTCTCACAGATCCCCCTGAAAGTCACTCACAAATATGAGCAGCCAGGCTGCCATGTCTGTCTTGACTACGTCGCCAATATGGCCGACATCTCAACCGGTTCAGTAGGCACCCCGGACGGATGGAGCACCGTCTTTGTCCGGAGCACTAATGGTGACAACATCTGGAAGAAAGCAGTTGAAGCAGGTGTCTTTGAGACCAAGGCAATCGACGGTATCAAGCCAGGCCTGGAACTCGTGACCAAACTCGCCACCGAGAAGATCACCAAGAACCAGAAAGAACTGGAGCACCGTGCAACGGTAGGCATTGGCAAGGGTCTGCGTAACCCCTACATCTAACTTTTTTTATTTCTCTTCAGGTAGGTTTAATTAGGTACAATACCTGAATCAGGATATTAACGGCGATATTTACTGATAGTCACACACGTAGAGCTCATGCCAAGGCTATCTCGAAACATGACATCAGTGGATAGCACATGAATAACAGACAGTAAGAAATAAAAAATTAGGGGTTTAACCCTGAACCGTAATCAAACGCTTTGGAGAAGTGGATAATACTTCCTGATACTTCAGACGAATCCTTGTACGTATTCGTTGCTGCAGTCTTATTCCAAGTATCTACTCCACCATCCCTGGCTTCCATTGATGATAGCGTGAACTCAGTACGCGCAGTACCCATGGCATATGCAAGACCTGATACAGGATTCGGAGTCAAATCAATATGATAAGACAACCCAGCCGGCACTGATCCTGAATCTGATGCCATCCGGGCTGATGCTCCGGTAGAGATCTGTGCGCTGTTTATGTTCACCAGCGTACTCTTTGCTGTGACTGTGTTGCAGAAGGCTGGGAAGGCTGATCCCGACGATGAGGCAAAGACACATGAAGCAACTCCACTCATCGGTGTGTAATTCCCTGCAATGTCCATACTGATCATCTCATCTGCGGACAGATGACTGCCCTCAATACTGTCATAGGAGATGACCTTTGAGGTTTCAAGGTTATTCGCTCCTCTCTGCTTATTGGATGAATCAAAATTGAAGTTCTTGTTCATCATCAGGTGCCCACCATTGGTCATGAGTGAGTCACGATAAATCAGAGCTCCGGCAACCTCACTATTTCCCAGGATACCAGAATGAAGTGTTCCAGAAGAGAGATCCCAGCTTAGAGTTGTACTGGTATCAACCATGCCGATTACATCAATCACAGTTGATATCGATATCATCTGATTTTCAGGGGTCGCGTTAGGAAGACGATCTGCGACACTCATACATCCAGAAGATGCCAAGATAAGAACTATCGCCAAATGAAATCCATAATACCGCATACCTTCCCCACCAGATCGTAGCTTAGTACTCTTGTCGGGAGGGAATAAGAAGTTGCTCTTTTTCTATCAGAGAGTGTAAAAAAGTCAAAGATGAGCCTTCAGTTCGCAGATAATAATGAAACACCCTGAAAATAACTTCTGATTCGAGTTCTTTCAGAGTGTTTCCTGAGAAGGTTATGACCGCAAAAAGAACATATCCCATCCAGAGAGGCCAGACGATAGAATTGGCAATAGCTGAGTCTTATCTGAACCTTCGAAAAACCGTGAACCAAAAAAGGATTAATTATTTAAAACCACATTCGCAGGAAGTGGGACCCAAGATGAGGTATTAGTGCCCTGCATACTCTTGATAGCACTGCTATTGAATGAGCCGGTGTTCTGCATGCTCTTGATACCACTGCTGTTATAAGAGCCTGTGTTCTGCATACTCTTGATACCACTGCTGTTATAAGAGCCAGTGTTCTGCATACTCTTGATATCACTGCTGTTAAATGAGCCGGTGTTCTGCATGCTCTTGATACCACTGCTGTTATAAGAGCCAGTGTTCTGCATGCTCTTGATGCTGGATGAGTCATAACTCTTAATATTCATCCCGCCCGGGTTCGGAGTATCAGCAAATGCAATCCCGACCATCCCTATGAGAAAGGCGATAATTACACCTGATATTACCACAATGTGTGTCCTCTTCATACCAGATTTCCTCACATAAAGTTGATGGATTGCGTATTTAATCTTACCATTCTTCCTAACAGGAAAGATAACTTCATTAAAAAAGGTGAATTAAGGAATGGATTCACTTAGACCTTTCACTTATAGACGGAAGCCGGACTTGTAAGCTAAGCTCTTCTGGAAGTTCTAATTCCGCCAGTTACTTCAGTACTGTCGTTCCACTGGTTGGTGGTGAGATCTTGTTCCAGTAACTGGCTCCACCGCTGACCCCAGGGTTACCATAATCATTGGCGTAACGGGCTTCCATGATGCTGCCAGCAAACTCGGTCTTGACAGTACCCTCTGCAAACCCACTACCCGAGTTAGAATCAGGAGTCACTGCAATCAGGTAATTCAATTTTGCTGGAGTATCAGCAGATTGAGCAACCCCACGAATTTCCGACTTTGTTGAGATCTGAGCACTGTTATCAGAGAACTCTTAGCACTGACCACATTACAGAAGGCCGGTATACATGCATCTCTCCAGTTGCAAATACACACCGGATACCATCGGCGCTGTTTGAGTAGTTCCCTGCAACATCCATGATCATATACTCTTCACCGGACAGATGTGAGCCATCAATGCCCATATAGGTTAGAACCTGCGTTGCTTCGATATTATACAGACCGGCTCTTTGTTCTGTGAATCAAAGTCGAATTTCTTGTTCTCCATCAGATGGCCACCATTGGTCATTATAGAATCTTTGTACATATTGTCACCAACAGTCTGAGATACCCCAAGGATGCCACTAGGAATTGCTCCCGGAGAAGCAACCATCCAGGATAATGTAGTAGAGTCAGAAACAAATCCGGTAACATTGATGTTAGTATCAATACTTATCATCTGGTTTTCAGGTGTCTGATTTGGCAGGCGATCCGCACCTACACAACCAATAACGCACATGAAAGCAAATAGGGCAATGATTCCCCCAAGATATCGTCTTCATTTATTCTCCGATATTGTATGCCGGGACTATCGACATGAACTTGTATCAGTCACCAAGCGAGGAAAAGTAATTTGGTCAATTTTTTTTTTAATCGAGAAAAAATAGTTAAATCTATTGAATTCACTGGAGAAGGTTTACTTACAGCCGGAAGCCGGATTTGTAGGCAAAGGTCTTCTGCAGGTTCTTAATACCACCGGTTACTTCAGTGGTATCTTTCCACTGGTTGGTGGCAGATGTCTTGTTCCAGTTGCTGGGTCCACCAACGAAAAGCGCCGGATTACCGTAGTCATTGGCGTCACGAGCTTCCATGATACTACCGGCAAACTCAGTCTTGACGGTACCCTCTGCAAATCCGCTGCCTGAGTTGGAATCAGGAGTCACTGCAATCTGGTAATTTAGTTCTGCCGGAGTGTCAGCAGACTTGGCTACACCACGAATCTGTGCCTTGGTTGAGATCTGTGCACTGTTTACGTTAATCAGTGAACTCTTGGCACTGACCGCATTGCAGAAGGCAGGAATATACGCACTCTTGCCAGTTGCAAAGACACACCGAATACTATCTGCACTGTTTGACCAGTTACCTGCGACGTCAAGGAGCAGATACTCCTCGCCGGTCAGGTGTGCACCTTCGGTGCTGGCGTAGGTCAGAACCTTGGTTGCTTCTATGTTATACAGGCCCTTGCCCTTGTCCTGTGAATCAAAGTCGAAGTTCTTGTTCTCGCTCAGCTTTCCACCGTTGGTCAGAATTGCATCCTTGTAGGTGATATCACCAACAGATTGAGATGCTCCAAGGATACCGGTTGGAATCGCTCCCGGGGACGCAATGACCCAGGAGAGAGTCGTAGAGTCATCAACAGATCCAGTCACATCGATAACGGTGTCGATGCTAAAGAGCTGATTTTCAGGGGTTTGATTCGGAAGCCGGTCTGCTGCTGCAAATCCGAAGACTGCGATGAGTGCAACCAGAACTACGATTGCTCCATTCATTAACTTCATGAATTTCGTCCTACATTTCATGCTGATACTTTCAGCATCAACTCATATCCGTCATCAATGAGAGGTGAATTAGTTTCTTCTTTTTTTTGATCGGAGAGAGGAAACATAATATAATAAGGAATAAATGGCAATTTGAGCTCTTTAAGGATAAAGAGGAGAGGATGAAATCAGGCGATTGGATGAAAACCAGAGGCACTACCAGAATACACCATCGCAAAAAAAGATTCGTGAAATCGGATTGATTTCACTTAGTACGGTTCACTTACAGCCGGAAACCGGACTTATAGGCAAAGGTCTTCTGCAGGTTCTTGATACCACCAGTCACTTCAGTGGTGTCTTTCCACTGGTTGGTGGCTGAGGTCTTGTTCCAGTTGCTGGGTCCACCAACGAAAAGCGCCGGATTACCGTAGTCATTGGCGTCACGAGCTTCCATGATACTCCCGGCGAACTCGGTCTTGACTGTTCCCTCTGCAAATCCACTTCCTGAGTTGGAGTCAGGAGTGACTGCGATCTGGTAGTTCAGTTCTGCTGGGGAATCACCAGTCTTGGCGACTGCTCGGATCTGTGCCTTGGTAGAGATCTGTGCACTGTTCACATTGATCAGGGAGCTCTTGGCGCTGACTGCATTACAGAATGCAGGGATGTATGCACTCTTTGCGGTTGCAAAGACACAACGGATGCTGTCTGCACTGTTTGACCAGTTGCCTGCAACATCCATAAGCAGATATTCTTCACCAGTCAGGTGTGCACCTTCGGTGCTGGCGTAGGTCAGAACCTTGGTTGCTTCGATGTTGAACAAACCCTTACCCTTGTTCTGTGAATCAAAATCAAAGTTCTTGTTCATACTCAGCTTTCCACCGTTGGTCATAATGGAATCCGTATAGGTGACATCTCCCACTGACTGGGCTGCACCAAGGATACCGGTTGGAATGGCACCGGGGGATGCAATGACCCATGCAATGGTGGTTGAATCGTCTACAGATCCAGTAACATCAATGACAGTATCAATGCTAAAAATCTGATTTTCCGGGGTTTCATTAGGGAGACGATCTGCAGCTGCAAACCCTGACACTACTATGAGTGCAATGACTGCAACAATTGCAAAAAACGTGAACTTCATATATTCCTCTAATATTTCATGCTGATACTATCAGCATCACACATAACAATTGCCCTCAGGCAATAAACAGTTACGTATTAAAAAAATAGAAAAACACACATCCACGAAAGAAACACTTTGTCTTAATGTGTAAATAATTCGTATTTACAATAAAAAAGAAAAAAAGATTTGTGAAATCGGATTGATTTCACTCAGGACGGTTCACTTACAGCCGGAAGCCGGACTTGTAGGCGAATGTCTTCTGCAGGTTCTTGATACCGCCAGTCACTTCAGTGGTGTCTTTCCACTGGTTGGTGGCTGAGGTCTTGTTCCAGTTTGCTCCCTGAACACCAGCTGCAACGGCTGCACTTCCTGTTGCATCAGCTGGATAATCGTTGGCGTCACGGGCTTCCATGATGCTGCCTGCGAACTCGGTCTTGACTGTTCCCTCTGCAAATCCACTGCCTGAGTTGGAGTCAGGAGTGACTGCAATCTGGTAGTTCAGTTCTGCTGGGGAGTCAGACGTCTTTGCCACTGCACGAACCTGTGCCTTGGTAGAGATCTGTGCACTGTTCACGTTGATCAGTGAGCTCTTGGCGCTGACAGCGTTACAGAATGCGGGGATGTATGCACTCTTTGCGGATGCAAAGACACAGCGGATGCTGTCTGCAGTGCTGGACCAGTTACCTGCGACGTCAAGGAGAATGTACTCCTCGCCGGTCAGGTGTGCACCTTCAGTGCTGGCGTAGGTCAGAACCTTGGTTGATTCGATGTTGTACAGACCCTTACCCTTGTCCTGTGAATCGAAGTCAAAGTTCTTGTTCTCGCTCAGCTTACCACCGTTGGTCAGAATTGAGTCGGTGTAGGTAACATCAGCTACTGACTGCCGTGCACCAAGGATACCGGTTGGAATTGCACCGGGGTTTGCAATGACCCATGCGAGCTGGGTTGCTTCATCAACAGAGCCGGTCACATCAATGACCTTGTCAATGCTAAAGATCTGGTTCTCAGGGGTCTGGTTTGGCAGCCTGTCTGCTGCTGCAAAGCCTGACACTGCGATGAGTGCCACTACTGCAACAATTGCTGCATACGCGAACTTCATTTATTTCCTCCTACTATTTAATTGCTATTTACTTACAGCCTGTACCCGGACTTGTACCCGAATGCGAGCTGCAGGTTCTTGATTCCGCCGGTCACTTCAGTGGTGTCTTTCCACTGGTTGGTGGCTGAGGTCTTGTTCCAGTTGCTTGGCTTGTTGGCAGCTGTACCGCGTGCCCACATGTCATCTGGGTAACCATAGTCGTTGGCGTCACGGGCTTCCATGATGCTGCCTGCGAACTCGGTCTTGACAGTTCCCTCTGCAAATCCACTGCCTGAGTTAGAGTCAGGAGTAACTGCAATCTGGTAGTTCAGTTCTGCCGGGGAGTCAGAGGTCTTTGCCACTGCACGAATCTGTGCCTTGGTAGAGATCTGTGCACTGTTCACGTTGATCAGTGAGCTCTTGGCGCTGACTGCGTTGCAGAATGCGGGGAGGTACTGGTTTGGTGTAGATGCGAAGACACAGCGGATGCTGTCCTTTGCGGTGGAGAAGTTCCCTGCAACGTCAAGGAGGAGGTACTCCTCGCCGGTCAGGTGTGCACCTTCGGTGCTGGCGTAGGTCAGAACCTTCGTGGATTCGATGTTGTACAGGCCCTTGCCCTTGTTCTGTGAATCGAAGTCGAAGTTCTTGTTCTCACTCAGCTTACCACCGTTGGTAAGAATTGCGTCCTTGTAGGTAACGTCAGAAACAGACTGACCCATGCCAAGGATACCGGTTGGAATTGCACCGGGGGATGCAATGACCCATGCGAGAGTGGTTGCGTCGTCGACGGATCCAGTCACATCGATGACAGTGTCAATACTAAAGATCTGGTTTTCTGGGGTCTCATTGGGCAGACGGTCTGCTGCTGCAAAACCGGATACTGCAATGAGTGCAACCAGTGCAACAATTGCTGCGTACGCGAACTTCATTTATTTCCTCCTACATTTCATGCTGATACTCTCAGCATCAACACACAACCGTTGTCTGTAACTGATTATATATTTTCTGTACCTGCAAAAATAAGGAAATATCAATATAAAATGATTTAAATCGAGATATGAAGCAGAATTTAGGGATTTACTTCCGTGCAACAGTAAGGTACCCGCTATGACCAATCCGCGTTGATGGCCGGGTACCCCGGTCGCTCCGATCCATATCACGCATGATACATTCATGCGATGCTACCTCACTGAAGAGTGACCCCCCGGTATCATATGCCATTACCATCTGCTCAAAAAACGGCGTATAACAGACGAGGTACCCACCCGGGATGAGAAGATTATGAGCATGCCTGACATGGTCAGCAGTCAGCCCGAGATCCAGGTGTATGACATCAAACTCACCGGTAATACTCGTAATATCCCCGACCACTACTTTCACATTGGTGATCCCGGCATCCAGGATCGTCTGCTCTGCCTGCTCTGCAAAATCTTCCCTGCGCTCACAGGTCGTCACTTCCCTTGCTACCCCGGCAAAGAAGATAGCGGCAATACCACTTCCGGTCCCGGCATCAAGCACCCGGTCCTCCTTATTCATACCGGTCAGACCGATCACCATCCCTATATCACGGGGGAGCATAGGCGCCCCTGAACGCTTGGCATGCTCAAAATGATCGGTCGCCCGGGGAACCAGGATCGTCATTTCCTTCCCGGAATGAGTGGTAATCCGATCACCAGGATTTCTCCCGATAATTTGAGTCAGATCGATGAGTCCGATATCAGTTCCCAGGGTGCCATCAGCACCCCGCACAAAAAAGCGTTTGCCGTGTCCGGTCAGGATAACCCGGTCCTCCGGCGTGATCATGATTCAGAGAGTTTCAGGATGGCATCAGCGATATCACCCTTGGATGCCTCAAGTGCTTCCCGGGCTGCATCGGTCGTGACACCGGCCTGATTGGCAACCAGAGTAACATCATCCTCAGGAATAGGAACATTGCCCTCCTCGAACCGGGGTTCTCCTGATATCTGCCAGGTCACTACCCCCTGCATCTTCATCACTGAGACCTCTGCCTGATCAAAGACATAGCGTCCCGTAGCGGTGGTGATCACAATCTCCTGTACATCCTCAATCGGGCGGACATCCATCCCGAGCTGCTTCATCATCTGTTTCATCTTGCGTGGGTTCATCCCTGGTATCATAATGAATCCTCCTGATCTCTTCCTTTCCTGACCTGCACCGCAACCCCGGCTTTAAACCGGCACATCTCATCTCCGGAAAGCATTGCAGACCCTATCGCCTGCAGATTCCCGTCACCGGTTACCACAAGCACCTCATCACCCGGCTGAATGCCAGGATCGGCACCCGGCACATGCTTTGCGAAGACACTCTTTCCGGCTGCGATATACGGAGCCACATCATCCTGCACAACAACCCGGTACCGGGGCGCTTCCACGATCTGACTAAGCCGGTCAGCTCCCGAGAACCCTAAGGTTAGCCGCCCGTCATGAGCACGGAGTGTTGCTAGACGCCGGCCATCAAGCATAACCTGACGCACCCCACCCCGCCGAGAAGTAATAAACCGGCATGAATCAGGGAAGAGACGATCCCCGGTGTCACGCCCGAACTGGTAGTCAGCCAGTATTTTGACCCGTCTGAGCATATTGTTGCGCTAATATTCGGTTCACATCTTCGATAAACTCTTGTTCCACATCCCGGGTGATGAAGGCTCCGGCTGCAATTCGATGCCCACCACCCGAAGACCCTTCAAATCGCTCACAGGCTGAACTCAATGCCTTCTGCAGGTCCACCCCCTTATTCACAACTTCAGGACGGGTTCGCATCGAGATCTTGGTCTTGGTCGGATCCAGAGAATCCTCGCACATGATGAGGATCGGCTTTTCAGGATTGAGACGAGATAGTGCCATGCCAGCGCCAATACCAACAATCGTATCAGGAAACCGGTCTCCGACATGAATATACAACATATGGGAGAGTTCTGAAACACCGGTATCAGTAATATAGGTCATCACTTCACGGATCTTACTCCGGTGATTACGCAGCATCTGTTCAGCTTCCCTGAACGCCACTACCCGATCCCCCCGACAGATCTGACCGCCCAGCTCAGGCCGTTTCCACCTGCCACAGGAGTTGAGAAGAGTTGCATATTCTGAGGCATTCCGTAGCGTAGCATGGATCTTTGCCTCATCAGGGAAGAGATAATGATCCGCAAATAACTTATCAATCTCTTTTCCATGAGCAACCAGTTGATCGATAAGCGCAGATACGACCATCTGCTTATCCTCAAACAGAAGATCTTCCCAGACCGGCCATCGATGTGCAGACTCAGGTTTTATTCCCACCCGTTCAAGAAAGCGGCGCGCACCATCTGCATCATGAGAGACACCAGGAATATCAATCTCATCAGAGTACGCCAGTGCATTTGGCAGGGGCCGTGTCGAGATCCCATAGATATTCAGGTCATGTTCCCAAATCTCAACATTCCCATAACGTAATCCATCGGTGAGTACCTCTCTGGCAGGACCGGTGAGCTTCAGATCTTCCCGGTCCATCATATCGCCGATATTTCCAACAACTGCCAGCTTGGCGAGATCCTGATTCACTTCATCCATCTCTCGTGCAACAAGATATGACACTCCCGCAGCACTCATCTTCTCAAACCCGTGCTGAAGGCAGTTCACCTCAAGATACCCGGTATCAGCAGGCTGACTAACATGATGATCGATAATAACCACATCATCAGCCCTGATCCCGGTCTGGGCAAGGAGCGATTGCTGCCCTGAACCAAAGTCAGCAAATATCTTCATGGAAGCATCATCAGGTATATTATGCAGGGTAAGCGGGTCCAGCTGTCTGATAAAGACCGAATGAACCTCAATACCGGCACGGGAGAGAGCCTGGGAGAGAATTGCCTCACTCGTAATTCCGTCAGCGTCGATATGAGAGATAACAGTAGCAGAATCACGCGAAAGGATAGCAGATGCTGCAGACCGCACGTCCTGGTCCAGACTCATTGAATGTATATTGGAGACTGAGGCAGAAAAGAGGACTGGACACAAGAGATTACCTGCCATAAGAACACAACACCCCATAGAGAATCGGTTCCAGGTGAAGAGATGTGACCAGTACTACTCGTTTTTGGAAAGAGAGAAGAGATATTACCCCATTTCTGGAGACCGGGGTCATATCATCAGAACGGATGAGAGTCGTTGACCGGAATGCCTGCTCTCTAGGAATAAACGCGCTCCAGCTTATGGAGAACGCAGGGCATGCTCTGGCAAAAACGGTTGAACGATTCAACCCTGAATCAGTACTCGTCCTCTCAGGGCCTGGAAATAATGGCGGAGACGGAATGGTCGCCGCCAGACTCCTCCAGCATACAACCGATGTAACGGTCTGCTATTATGACAGCCCAAAAATGACTCCATCCTGCCGATCCCAGATCGCTGCCCTGCATACCTGTGCGGTAACGCTGGTGCCATTCAGGTGCCGAGATACCCTGGTCGCCGCAGAAACAGTCTTTTCCCATACTGACCTCATTGTTGATGCCCTGCTCGGTACCGGAACACACGGCAACCTTCGGGAACCTTTGAGCAGCTGTGTCAGGCTCGCTAATGAATCTGGAAAACCCATCATTTCGGCTGACATTCCCACACCTGGCATCAATCCAACAGTTATCTGCGCATTTCACCGGGCAAAGGATCAAGGGGCGGAAGTTTATGATATCGGAATCCCGGTTCTTGCCGAGATCGGCACGGGCCCCGGAGATCTTCTCCTTATCCCGGAAAGAGACCAAAACGCGCATAAAGGGGACGGCGGGTCAATTCTGATCATTGGTGGAGGCCCATACCAGGGAGCTCCCTATCTTGCCGGGATGGCAGCTCTCAGGGCTGGTGCTGATATTGTCAGAGTTGCAACCCCGGTTCCCCTGCCGTTTCCAGATCTCATCCATCTACAGGTCTCATCACCTCGGATAACCGGTGATGATCAGGAGCACCTCATCCAGTCCTGCCAGAGTGCTGATGTTGTGGTGTGCGGTATGGGTCTTGGAGAGGGTTCTCATGAGGTTGTCAGGTCCCTTGCCCCCTTTTGCAGAAAAGGGGTATTTGATGCAGATGCACTCCGAAATCCGCTCCCACAAGCCGCAGAAGATACCCTCTATACTCCACATGCCGGTGAGTTTACCCGAATCTCTGGAAAAAACCCAGGGTATGGGACACTTGACAGGGCTACCGCTATACTGCAAGCAGAACTTCCAGGAACCGTTCTCCTGAAGGGGAAAACAGATGTTATTTCTGACGGAAAACGAGTGCGTTTTAACCAGACCGGGGATCCTGCAATGACAACCGGAGGAACCGGTGATGTCCTTGCAGGAGTATGTGGTGCAATGATGGTCCACCTCTCTTCATTCGAAGCAGCCTGCGTAAGTGCTTATGCAACCGGACGCGCAGGGGAGATGGTTGCTGCACATACAGGCCCGGGCCTTACCGCCCAGGACATCATTCAGGTCATCCCTCAAATTCTCTTCAGGCGTATAGCTGATGAGTAATCATGCCTGAATTCACCCACATAGACGGAGATCGTATCCGGATGGTTGATGTTTCTCCAAAGAATGAAGTCTACCGCAAGGCAACCGCTTCAGGGACTATCAATCTGCAAAGAGAGACCATTACCGCAATCAGGGAGGGAACAGTACTGAAGGGAAATGTCCTTGCGACAGCACGGGTCGCAGCCACCCTCGCAGTAAAGGATACCGCGCGAATCATCCCGATGTGCCATGCAATACCCATCCATGGCATCGATATCGGCTTTGACCTTACCGAAACTGCCATAACAGCCACCGTTACGACAATCTCATCAGGTAAGACAGGAGTAGAGATGGAAGCACTCGTGGGAACCAGTGTTGCACTCCTTACCATCTGGGACATGGTAAAATCCGCTGAGAAGGATGCAGACGGGCAGTATCCGGTGACCTCTATCAGTGAGATCCGGGTAATCGAGAAGAAGAAAGGAACCATCGCTTCCGGTGGTAATTAATAGAGATATCCCCCATAGTATGAGCACTACGGGATCCGTCCCGTAAGGAATGTAGCCTGTCATCAGGCTGAACCTTGGAGATCTGAATATGGCAAAATCGATGTATGCATATGTCAGGGATGCATGGAAGATTCCGGCAAAGTCCGGTGTCCGTGCACTCCTCTGGGAGCGTATGCAGGTATGGCGACGTGAAGGTAGTGTGGTCAGAGTTGTTCGTCCGACCCGTATTGACCGCGCCCGCTCTCTCGGATACAAAGCTAAACAGGGAATTGTAGTTGTCAGAGTGAAAGTAAGGCGTGGTGGCCGACGTGCTTCCCGGTACGTCAGGGCACGACGAACTGCACGTATGGGAGTCAACCGGCGCACCATGGGCAAGAGCATACAGCGGATCGCGGAAGAACGCGCGTCACGCAAGTATCCAAACATGGAAGCGCTGAACTCATACTGGGTAGGCGAAGACGGCAAACAGAAATATTACGAAGTTATCCTGGTTGACCCCCACCACCCATCAGTTAAGAATGACTCAAGCCTTGGTTGGATTGCAAAACCATCCCACCGTGGCAGGGCAGAACGTGGGTTGACCAGTGCCGGTGTCAAAGGCCGTGGTATGGGTACTCGCGGTATCGGTACAGAGAAGTGCCGCCCAAGTATCAGATCGAATGCAAACCGGGGCAAGTAACCCCTTTTTTTTAATGGATTTCATAGACGGCTGTGTATTCCCCTATCCGATAGGATCGGCTACACAAGCACGTCTTATCGACGAATTGAAAGAACTTGGATACTCAGGGATGGTATCCTGCAGCACCGGACCAGGAATTCACTGTCCTGTTGCCAGACCAGGTGATTTTGTGATCTATCCGGGTCGATGTATCAAGAACCCCTCAATTCGTGATATTCAGCAGGAGATAGCATCTGCAGGGAAAGCTGGAGCCGTAACAATCGTCCAGGCAGGTGAGAACAATCTCAACCGTTCAATCCTCACAACCAAAGGGGTCAACATTCTCAGTGAACTGCACCTGGTGCAAAAGAATGCATTTGACCGGTTCTGTGCTCACCTGGCTGCAGAGAAAGGGATCGCGATTGAAATAAAAATCAGCCCTCTGTGTGAACTGCGGGGAACGCCCCGGCAGAAGGTGATTCGTGCATACGAAGAGGTACTGACCCTTCAGAGCAGGTTTGAGTTTCCGCTGGTCATCTCTTCAGGGGCACGAACCGTAACCAGCCTGCGCAGTCCCCGGGCGATTGAGATGCTCCTTCTGGATCTCGGATGGGATCTGAATCTCATCAGATCTTCGCTAAACACTATCCCTGATCTGATATCAGGTAATTCACCAGTCCGGGTCGTCAGGGAGGGATGCTGATGCTACTCAGACCCTCAATGCGTGAAAATTACCGATATATCCTGATCAGAATAACCCCGGAAACGCTGCCTTGCGAAGCAAAGGACCTCTACCTCGCGATTGCAGAGGCATTTTCATCCCTCCATGGAGACCGAGACGGAGCACGCGCATGGGTGGCAGTACTAGAAGTGAGATTTCCCTATGCCATTATCAGGTGCAGAAGGGGAACTGAACCAGCAACCGAAGCAGCAGTGGCAACGGTTACCCGGGTTACCGGGCGGCCGGTTGCTCTGCATCCGGTGAAGACTTCGGGAACAATCCTGACACTCAGGGAGATCCTGGCAGGCAAAAAATCCAGCCAGGTCAGGGCAGGATATGTCAGAATGAACGGGGAAGAGATTCCTGCTCTTTTTTCACCAGCAGGAAGAATAGATCTCAAAGAGAAGGGCATTAATCTACATATGCTCCAGTATATAGCAGAAGAGGATATCGAGGACCTGTACTATGATGAATAACAACCAGGCTGCATATGACCGCGCGATAACCGTCTTCAGTCCTGACGGGAGACTCTACCAGGTCGAGTATGCCCGTGAGGCGGTCAAGCGGGGAACCACCGCTGTCGGAATCAAATGTCAGGACGGGGTTGTCCTGATCGTGGACAAACGAATCAACTCCCGGTTACTTGAAGCGAACTCTATTGAGAAGATCTTCAGGATAGACGAGCATATTGGTGTAGCTTCTTCCGGCCTTGTCGGAGATGCACGATCCCTGGTAGACCGTGCACGGATAGAAGCACAGATCAACAGAATCACGTATGACGAGCCGATCGATGTTGAAACCCTTGCCAAAAAACTTGGGGACCATATGCAGACCTATACCCAGTTCGGCGGAGCGCGCCCATACGGGACAGCACTGCTGATTACCGGGATAGCTGACGGGCAGTTCAGACTCTTTGAAACTGACCCCAGTGGAACCCTTCTTGAATATAAGGCAACAGGGATCGGAACTGGCCGTCCGGCGGTCATGAAACTCTTTGAAGAAGAGTACACTCATGAGTGTTCACTTGATGATGCGATCAGACTGGGTCTGCGCGCATTACATGAGGCCACTGAGGGCAAGTTTGATGTCATGACCGTAGAGATCGGTGTGATCTCCAGACAGGAAGGGGTCTTTAGAAAGATGACCCGTGAGGAAGTTGCTACGTATATCGATCAGAAGGAATGATATCACCCCACCAGGAGACATAGAATGATTCCACTCGATGATGCTGTTGTTGCAAGGCTTGAGAGTCATGGTGAGCGGTTTGAACTTCTGGTAGATCCGAATCTGGCTGCAAAGATCCGGCACGGTTCACCGGTTGAGATAGAGGATGCTGTTGCAGCATTGTATGTTTTTGAAAACGCATCGCAGGCTGAGAAGGCATCTGACGAGTCTCTGAAGAAAGTATTTGGAACAACAACTTTTGAAGAGATTGCGCGGCGGATAATTCTGAAGGGGGAAATTCACCTTACTGCAGAACAGCGTCGTGCCATGATTGCAGAGAAACGCAGACAGGTGATCGCCTTCATCGCGCGTAATGCAATCAATCCCCAAACCGGACATCCTCACCCTCCAACCCGCATTGAGATGGCGATGGAAGAAGCAAAAGTGAACATCGATCCTTTCCACAGCCTTGAGGAGCTGGTCAAGGATACGATGAAACTGCTCAGGCCCCTCATTCCGATACGGTTTGAAGAGGTCAGGGTTGCGGTGAGAATTCCAGCAGATTATGCTCCGCGCGCATTTGGGGAGATACAGCTGGCAGCTACAATCGACCAGCAGGAATGGCAGAAAGACGGATCCTGGATCTGTGTGGTCACCATACCTGCAGGTATTCAGAACGACTTCTATGATCTGGTCAATAAGATCAGTCGCGGTGAAGCCGAGACCAAACTGGTCAAGTAAGTATAAGACCAATACAGACATATAACAAAGGACATTCAATAGAGGTATCTAGTATGGGCAGAGTCAAGACGAAGGCCAAGGGGCGGGTTTCCGGATCAACAGGACGTTTTGGTGCGCGATATGGGCGGTTTATCCGTAAGCGCGTACGTGAGGTAGAGGTAATCGCAAAGGCAGCACACACCTGCCCGCGCTGTGATAATATTACCGTTCGCCGAAAGGGAACTGGTATCTGGCAGTGCAGAAAGTGTGAATTCAAGTTTGCCGGCGGCGCATACGTGCCAATGACCCCTAACCTGAAAGTAGCACTCCGCGCGATTGAGAGAACAATCAAGGAGGCGTAAGATCCTCTATGCCCGGCTCATACAAATGTGCCAGGTGCAAACAGAAGGTGGAGATAGACGTTAATGTCAGGTGTCCATTTTGTGGACATCGTATCCTCTTCAAAGAGCGTGGGGCAGCTATCAAAGAACTGAAAGCGCGATGACTCTGGTCACTACCTCGCGTCGTTCATCACAGGATAGCCGGGCAATCGCTCGTGATTTTGCATTTGCACTGGGTGCACAGTATCTTGCACGGGGAAAGCACGGCCTGAGGGAACTCGGGGAGACCGATCCCAGTTTTTTTGTAGTATTACAAGAGGACAGATCAATTCTCCTTCGATGGTACCAGAACGGAGTACCGGTTCTTGGGCGTGAGATAACAAAGGTAGAGAATAGTAGAAGAGAAGGGGTAATGAAGCGCGGTATCTTCACCTCTGATTCAGAACTCTATCAGAAACTCTCCAGGAACCACCCGGTTATCCTCGAAGAGCAAGAAAAATCCAACATATGGTATGATGGCCCACAACGCCGTCATACAGTATTAACGCTAAAACCAGTTCCAGTGCAAACAGACATATGACCTGTGAAGCAATTTTCAGGTTTGAGACTCCGGCAGCATCCATAATATGTCAGGCACTGGCACCAGAGGACGATACCGGGTTTTCAGGCAGGACAACCGGGATTTGCCAATTCGAGGATCCTGATATCGTGCAGGTGAGTGTCACAGCGTCAGATCTTTCTGCACTCAGAGCCGCACTGAACACTTGGCTTAGACTTGTTCAGGTAGCTTCTGAAATGGTAGACAGAACTCAAATCTGAAAGAGACACGTATTATAAGGGAGGAGCCAGGTATGAATAATATTTCACCAAAAGTCCAGAACCAGATCAATATGCTGCAGCAGCTCCAGCAGCAGCTTCAGACCGTAGTAGGTCAGAAGAACCAGTATGAGATAAGTGCACAGGAGGCACGGCGCGCTCTTGAAGAAGTAAAAGAGTCGTCAGATGAAGCTGCTGTATTCATGAGCATTGGGACGATTGTAATGCAGAAGCCCAGAGATCATGTAACAACGGTGCTTACTGAGAAGATCGAGATGTTTGAGGTCAGAATAAAGTCAATCGAACGCCAGGAGAAGATGCTCCAGGAGAAGTTCGAGAAACTTCAGGCTCAGGTTCGTCAGATGCTGGACGGTGGAAGCACACCGGAAGCGGCCTGATCTGGCGAAGATCAAGTTTAACCAAGTTTACTCTTTAAACAGCGGGATATTCGGTATCCCCGCATTACAAAAATCCTTACATCTGTGGGAGTATCCGAGCCAGGTCAAAGGAGTAGGATTTAGGGTCCTATCGCGCAGGCGTTCGGGGGTTCGAATCCCTCCTCCCACACTATCATTTTTTTGGCCTACGCCACGTTCTTGTTTTCATACCATAAGACAATAGTTATACATCATCCATAGAGAGACATTATAAACAGATTCAGCTTCAGATTGGGGGCTAAAATGAATCTGGTGAGGTATCACTATGATGGATTGGGGAGTACACAGCAGAGAATATTTTCAGACCTATCATCTCCTACTGGGAGTTGTAGTTTTTTTTATATGTGCACTGTGTATCAATGGCGTGCATGCAGAAGGGGCAGATCCTGGTGGACAGATAGCATCAGGTGCTGATCTCCAGGTGGTAAATATCACCAATACTCTGGACATTACTGATGCAGGGGATATCCCGCTTGGTACCATCCCGGATGAACGGATTGTAACCACTCTTACCGTTGCAAATCGAGGTGACCGGACCGCATCAGGGTTCAGGATAAAGATGTTCCTGGTAAAGGAAGGGCGTGAAGATACGATTGACTCGCAACTCGGGGGTGATTTCAGCGACACCCTTCTGGGTCCAGGCGAAATGAAGACATATTCTAAAAGTTCTGTTCTTTCAAAACACATCAAACCAGGAAACTATAAGTTGATGGTCATTGTGGATACCACCCCGTATTTTACTGAAGCCAATACTGATAATAATAAATTTACTGATGCTACCGTGATCCCAGTTGGAAAATTCACTGATAATACCGGGGTAACTCCGGTCTACTCACCCTGTACTATCAGCAGTCCGGGAACGTATGTGCTACGGCGTGATATTGATGGAAAAGACAGATTAGATGGTTTTATCAAGATTACCTCATCAGGAGTAATCCTTGACGGAGCCGGACATACGATCAAAGGGACTGCATCAGGATATATTACTGGAATTTATGTGGATGGAAATACCCAGCTCAAGGAGATCACAATTAAGAACGTGGTTATTGAAGGGGTAGATTGCGGAATCTGGTTATACAAAGTTGAAAGTGGAAAGATACAAGGGTGTACTATCCAGAACTGCAGAAATATGGGTATCAGATTTGATCAGGTTCGAAAGTATGAGATATCAGGTAACATGGTGACTGGAAATGAACTAGGTATCGGACTTTTTCAGTCAAAAGAGAACACTCTCTTTAACAATTATCTGAAAAATAGCTTTAACGCTGCAGTCAACGAGGGAATTAAAAATGTCTGGAGTATCGCAGTTCCCCAGCCCGGCCAAAATATCATCGGTGGTTCAATGATTGGGGGAAATGCGTGGTATGACATGAATGGCAGCGGTTTTACCAAGACATACCCTGATAGTTCAGGGGATGGTATTGCTGATGTGCCCTTCCCCATCAATGCCGATAATATTGACTTTTATCCTCTGACAGAATCAATAGCCCCAATAATTTCTGAATCTGCGATACCAGCGGTGAACAGCTCAGAGATCCTAGAAACGGATACAAATTCAAGCCAGATGAATGACACCATTCCTGAAGAACCGGTGGGTATCCTGGTCACCAATACAACACCAACGCTGATAACAGAAACAAAAAATGCAAGCACTTCATCAACAGGAATGTCGTCTGTAAAAGAGAGTGCTGATCTGATCATTAGTAATATTACCGTTGCTGACTCTGCCTGTCTTTCTGAGGATATTCCCATTGCATTCACGGTAGAGAATATCGGGAGCCTTAATGCAGAGAACTTTTCAATTCATTATTATCTCGCAAAGAGTCCGAGCATTTCGTCATCAGATATTGATATCGGGCACCAGGATCTCACTCTCCTCAAACCCCAGGAAGCCAGGGAACTTACTGATACCATACAGCTTTCATCATCAACAGGAATTCAAGGATATTACCTGGGAGTCATTGTAGACCCTTCCAATGATGTATACGAAGAGCACAAAGAAAATAATAGTAAGATTCTCACAAACCGGTTATCAGTCAAAGCCTGCTAATAACCCACATTCTCTTTTTTAAATTCAGGCATTACGCACAGCACAAACATGTGGTGCTGGTGATTGATCATTATTCCATCAGGACATCGATACACGCTGAACCCCGCGGTTCCCACAATTATGTAATCAATCGATGAATCCTGAATCCCGAATTCATTCACTTTAGATTAAAATGGAAAAAAAAAGGAGTGATTATGCAGTTTTATTAGCTGTCGTATCTACAGGCTTGTTCTCACTTTTCAAAGAATCAGATCCTGTGGAGGACAGATCAATCGGTGATGCAGCCTGTATGGTCTGATTCATGAGTGCTGCCACTTCACTGGCAGGGGTCAGGTTAACCAGTGATACCTCGAAGGTAAGTGTTTGTCCAGCGAGAGGACTGTTCAGATCAAAGGTTATGTTGGTTGCGTTCACATCAATGATCTTTGCCGGGAAGAACGACTGACCGTTAAACAGGGTAATCGATTCACCAATCGTGATATTCTCTTCCGGAGGGACAAAGTCAATTGGCATGGCCATCTTGAGTGAGGGATCATACTCCCCATATGCCTTATCCGGAGTCAGGGTAAACTTCTTGTTATCCCCAACCTTCATGCCACGGATCTCATTATCAAACCCGGCGATTGCAGTCCCGTCCCCAATAACAAAGGAGAATGGCCCACGTCCCTTGGAGCTGTCAAACTCACTTCCGTTTGCCAGAGTTCCGGTATAATCAATCTCGACCATGTCACCAGGCTGAGCGCCCCCGACCGGGGAGGAGACTGCCGATGATCCGGCTGATGATCCTGATTCCTTGCTGGTGCATCCGGCAACCAGAAGGGCGAATGCAATGAGAAGAACGCAGACAACCGTGAAATATGTGCGTCTGCGCGGAGAGATCTGATATCTGTCCATGCTCAGGTAATCAGCAGGTTCAGGAAAATAAGTATTCCTCTGAATTACAAAATAATTCAGAATCCGGTTTTAGACAGGATATCTGATGCGCGGGTCAGAAATGAGAGATATTCCATTTTTATACGGATCAAGAAGAAATGATGCGTCAATCCCAGATAGTGCAACTGCTGCAAGGGCGCCGATTCGTCCCTCTCTGCCGGCCAGCAACACCCCCGCCCCACTTGCGCACCCAACCGCTTCGGAGAGGGTCACAATATCACTTCTGGCTTTCCACCCATACCACCGAAGAGCTGCCGGTATCCACAGACCACAACGAAGCGCTATTCCCCACTCATCAGAGGAACTCTCATCAGCGATAAACCGAACAGTTTCAGCAGTAATCTCTGGTATTATTCCGGGTTCAGCAGCTATTTCTATCGCACTGCATGAATTCCCCGCAGTCTTACCCGGCACTGACTGACAGAGCATAGCCACCTGATGAGCAATCGGAAACACTCCGGGAAGAGCACCAAGATGCTCAAGAAGGGCTATAGCCAGGGCAAAAGTGGCTCCATCATCCCGGGTATCAGTGTTATCAATTCCAATGGTCAGGTGAGTCAGCGCACGGGTACGTATCCGTCCTTCAGTGCATTCCCCATCGCGGATGACTTCCACACCAAGAACACCCCTGGCAAGGGACATCATCCCAGTGAGAGAGAAGGAAGGACCGCCTACCGATCTGATGCGCTGGATGATCTCATCACCCTCATGATACACCCCGGTAACTGCCACTGCGGGGTCAGGGTAAAGACCAACCCTGATATCACGCTCACCAAGGCGAAAATACTCTCGAAGAAGCGTACCATCCCTGATAACCGCGATACCTTCTCCGCCACATCCCTGCGCATGATGATGACCGCAGAAGCCGGCACAGGCACTGCTGAGACACTCATGAACAATCTCAACGAGATCCCCGTCTACTGAAGTGAAGATACGCCGGCAGGCAGTCCTTGGCATTGCACTTGCCGCTGCATACTGGGCAGGGACACGCCCCCGGGGAGGTTCCCTGAGAACCACGCATCCTTCCAGAGTGAGACGGGCAATCCAATCCTGGACCGTGCTCCGGGGAACTCCTGCCTCCTGAAGGATGTCCTGAACCGTAAACGAACCTTTTTCAAGAGTGAACCGGCGCATCAGGTGCAGATATGCCCGTCTTCGTTCAATTACCCCCTGCATGGATCTCCCTGATCGAGAGAATGTCACCAATAACTGCACTTGCGGTCTCTATTGAACCAGCGCCTTTCCCGACAAAGACCAGATCTCCGGCGAGATCAGTCCGAACAATGATCGCATTGAGTGAGCCATGAACAACCAGAGGATGATGTTTTGGAATTATTCGGGGCGAGAGTCGGTACAGATTCTGTGAAGGAATAATCTCCCCGATTAGGCGTATCGTTGCATCCTGCTGTTCAGCGAGTCTGAGTGCTTCTTCGGTCAGGAGCGTGATACCGGTTATATCGACATCGCTCAATCTGATATTCTTCTTGAGTACAGTATTTGCAAGAATAACCAGTTTTATTGCAGCATCAATACCTTCAACATCATAGGTAGGATCTGACTCGGCATACCCGAGCGTACGGGCCTCATCTAGCGCCTGTTTATAGGAGAGCCCTTCCTCTGCCATCCTGGTGAGAATATAATTGCAGGTACCATTAAGCACCCCATACAGGGAAAGAATCTCATTTCCACCCAGACTATGGAGCAATGTATGAAGAATGGGAATCGCTCCCGCTACCGTTGCCTCAAATTTGAGTTGTACCTGATGCTTGCGGGCCAGTGATTCGAGTTCGTGATAATGGAGTGCAATCGGACCTTTATTTGAGGTTACCACATGACATCCCCGGGTGATCGCCTCTCTGATATAGGAGGTTGCGGGTTCTCCGGTCTGTGCATTCGTCGGTGTCAGTTCTACCAGAATATCGTACAGGCCAGACCTTACAACTGATGCTGTGTCAAGATCGGTATCACCGCATACCCCTGTCCCTGCCTTTCTGGCAAGCAGAGCCGCAAGGTCAAGCCCTTCAGGGTCCATGCAGGCTGAACGGGAGTCAGCAACCGCAGTGACAATACAGCCGAGATCCTTGCGTGATAATGTCTCAAGAATGCCGGTTCCGACTGAACCAAGACCCAGGATCGCAAAACGGATTGTCATATTCAGAACTCCAGCGGTTCGATCAGGAGGAACTCTTTCTGTGCAGCAACATCACGAAGGATGCCAATCGCCTGTGCCATATGTTCCCGGCTGAGCGCTTTGATAACAAACTGCGCAGATGTCCGCTCATTGATCGCGGGCATGGCAAGACTCATATTGGTCACTTCAGCAAACCCGGTCCGATCAATCCGATCAACCGTATCACCAAGATCAGTATGAACCAGATGGCCGATCAAAATGACAGATTGCCGGTATCCCATTCGTTCCTCACCGAGAGTGAGAACATTGATTCCTGACTCACGAAGCCTCCCTATCAGGCCGTCAAGTAGTTCTGGCGGTATCTCGATAACCACCTCGACACTGAGCACATTCCGGCCTGCGCAATGGTCATGCTCATGAATGACTGTCTTGATATTGCCACCCATATCCGAAATCGGTATGAGTGCTGCAACCAGCTGACCCGGAGAGTCCCGGAGCTCAAGCTTCATGGATACCTGCACTGATCTTCTCCTCCATCTATCTGAGACGGTAATTCTCATAAGTCTGTTTCAGATCAGAGGGCTGATGAGATCTGAATACAAGGAGAAAAGAGGGGGGAAGATCAATGAAAACAGCGGGATAACAGCCCGATCCCAGTCAAGAGGCATGGTATCCTATACATCACGAGCAAAAAATTGGGTTATTTATCGAAAAATTCCTTCTTTCCTTTCGGATCAGTAATAATAACCATGACCGAATGACCTTTTCCGATGAGGTCATCAGAGTAATGAGTGGTCACCTGCGGACCTTCTGACTGATTGGTTGAGTTTGAGTAGACACTGACCGATACCCCGCCTTCAGATACCGTCATGACCGGATTTCCTCTGAGTTCACTAGCATTCTTCGCATACGAGATACTTGTCGTCAATCCAGCAACTTCCAGATCAGACCCAAAGGTACCCATCGTGAGTTGCACTGAGGTTGTGGAGGATGGAGATACATACGCATCCATTGTCTCATTTTCATACCCCTCCATCACTAGATCAAGGGCGTGAGCTCCTTCCAGCAGCCCTCCGATGGTAGCCGGAGTTATTCCCCTGTAGGTGCCATCAAGGTAGATATCTGCCCCATCAGGGTTTGTTCGGATCAGAAGACTACCGGTCTGTCCGGATAATAATGGAGATGCATCTTCCTGCACTCCTCTGACTGCAATGGCCTCACTCTCAGTGGCAGCGTACTGTGAATTTCCGGTATAGCGCACCCGGACAAATTCAGCGGGGGTGTTTTCCGGGCGATAAAACTCAAAGACCCCCATGTTATCAGTATCATCAAGACCGATAAACCTGAATGATTCAGGGGCACCAGGTCCCTTCCCGGATACTTCACAGACAACGCGCTTGTTCCCAAGTGTATCCCCACCAGCAGTCTGCAGAGTGCCAGTAACCGTATACGGCTCTCCGGTTGCCGGAGCCTCAGGAATGGTGCTGATTGAGAGAGTAGTATTGGTCTTATCAGCTGAACAAAGGCTGCACAGAGCAATAATGAGAGATATACAGATCAGATACCGCACAGAGGCGTTGAGAATCTGACCAGGTGTTTTGAAGGAGACCATGGTTGTTGTTATTTTTGTTGCCCGGTGAGCATATAGATATCCTTTCCGGTTTCCCTGACAGAAGGAATGGGGCAGAAAAAACCGAAATTGGGAAGATTATTTAAAAAGAGGTGTAGAAGGACTCTTTCAGGAGATCAAAACTCAAACCCTACTTTGCTTTGAGTAGGAATAAACTCCGGGTCACCTTTCTGATACTGAACAATGATCCGGGCAAATTCGCTTGAGACCTCGTAGCCATTAGCCGTGAGGATTCGGTCTTTGTACACTATTGGCTTGTTGACAATGATAGCATCCTCTATCATCATTTCCCTGACCGTAGAGCCAGCTACAATGGTTGCCTGTCGTTTTTTAAGGATCCCGGCTTTTGCAATGACCAGAGGCGCATTATCGATACCAGCAACCACTTTTCCCCTTGTATTAAAGATGCGGATCAGTTCATGAAGGTGTGAATTGTTCCACAGGTGAATCTGAGTCCCCGGCCCGCCGATGATAACCAGGGCATAGTACTCATCAACCCCTTTCAGTAGTACATCCTCAAAAGTGCGGTTTACTTTAGCCTTGTTCCCATACATGCCCATTACAACACCGGCATTTGTGGATACAAGTTCATATTTAATCCCGGCCTCCTGAAATATTGAGACCGGATTGATGAGCTCCTCGTCCCTGTACTTTTCAGGGGGAATAGCGATGAGTACCTTCATGTCTCTATCAATTTTTCCAGAAAGATAATTAACAGTATTGATATTTCCTCAACCGGTCATCGAACCTATCAAGATGCACCAGAGACCTTAGATACACATGCCAAATCTGAATATTGCAATCATCGGCCCTGCTGATCTCGCCAAGGAGATCGGAAAAAAGGGCACCTCAACCGATATCACCTTTTATAACCTGAAAAAAGGGGATGCAACACTCACCCTGATAGAGCCTTCCCGGTACCCGGAAAAACTCTCTTCATTATATTATACCGCGTCCCTGGCAGACATGGCGGTTGTAGTGATCGAACAGGTCACCGCATCTCTTGGTGAGTGTATGCTCATGCTGACCTGCGCCCGCGTCAGACGGGGGTACCTTATTCTGAGAAATTACCTGGATGCTGCACAGATAGCACCTCTTATCAAAGGCACGGTCCTGGAAGGGTACCAGATAGTACCTGATGACATTAACGCATTACGAGAGCGCCTCCTCGATGATGCTGCCGCTCTTCCTGCCCAGCTGGATAAGAATCCAGGAATCGTCCCGATTGACCATCACTTTAATGTGAAGGGGATTGGAACGGTAATTTTAGGCTGTGTCCAGGGAGGAACAATACGCAAGCATGATCAGATGATCGTCCATCCAACCGGAAAGACAGCTCAGATCAGAT
Organism: Methanospirillum sp.; assembly: GCA_035561295.1. Lineage (GTDB taxonomy): Archaea > Halobacteriota > Methanomicrobia > Methanomicrobiales > Methanospirillaceae > Methanospirillum. The sequence goes on from DATMXW010000145.1 coordinate 72,529, forward strand.
CCATTCAGAAGCATGATGACGATGTTGCTGACGCGATAACCGGGGACCGGGTAGGCCTAGCCCTCAAGGGGATTGATGCCGAAGAACTGGATCGTGGGTATGTGCTCAGTTCAGCACCTGGGATGAAGAGCAGCGAAGAGGTCTGCGGGAAGGTTGAGATCATCAGATACTGGCCCGAACCCCTGAAGGATCAGATGATACTGTATGCTGGTCACTGGATGCAGTTCCTCCCCTGCCGGGTGACCAAAACAGAGAACTCAGAAGACTGGCGACACGGAGAAGTCACCCTTACCTTCGAAAAGCCACTCATCTACCTGCCGGGGTCTGAAGCAGTCCTCCATTATCTTGAAGGGGAAAAACTGAGAATCGTCGGGACAATAACGCTTCCCTGAACCTATGCACGAAAACACACCTGCAGAAAGAAAGGAACGTAAGCAAGCAGAAAGCGACATCAGGGGCGAGGCCTGATGCCCAGACTCCCCCAACCCAGGTTTCTTCCCGTCTCACGCCAGGAAGCAGATAAACTTGGAATAGATCAGTTTGATATCATCCTGGTGAGTGGTGATGCATATCTCGATCACCCGGCGTCAGCGACGGCACTGCTTGGAAGGAGCCTCTGGGACGCAGGATATACTGTCGGGGTTATTGCACTCCCTGAATGGAAAGAACCCGCCTCATTTGCTGCACTCGGAGTCCCACGCCTCTTCTTCTCAGTCTCTGCCGGTTCCATGGACCCGATGGTGGCACATTATACCCCGGCACAGAAGAGACGCAGCGAGGACTCATGCTCACCCGGAGGAAAACCGGCACGACCTGACCGGGCGACTCTGGTTTACAGTGATCTGATACACCGGACTTTTCCTCATGTTCGAATAGTTATCGGAGGAGTCGAGGCATCGCTCAGACGGTTCGCTCATTATGACTACTGGTCAGATCGGATTCGTCAGTCTCTCCTCGCTGATGCTCCGGCAGATATCCTGGTATATGGGATGGGCGAGCAGCAGCTGAAGACGATTGCAGACCGGGCTGCTGCCGGAGAGGATATCAGGAGAATCAGGGATATACCCGGCACCGTATGGAAGATAGCGCCGAAAGAATGGGCTATGGCTGATATCGGGGTGACTGAGGTTCCTTCCTTTTCCACGGTCAGTACTGATCCTGAGGCATTTGCCCGTGCACAAATCCTGATCACCACAGAGCAGAATCCCTGTTCTGGCAGGGCAGTTCTCCAGCGACATCCAAAGACCTTCATTATCCAGAATCCCCCTGCACAACCGCTGACCTCAGCAGAGTTGGATCATTTGTACGAGCTTCCCTATCGGCGTGAGGCCCATCCGTCATACCAGGAGCCAATTCCCGCACTTGAACCAATACGATTCTCAATAACTTCACACCGGGGGTGCTATGGAAACTGCTCTTTCTGTGCTCTTGCCATGCACCAGGGCCGTATTATCCAGAGCCGGAGCGAAGAGTCGATACTGCGGGAGATCAGGAAGATGGCCCGGATGCCCGGATTCAGAGGAACAATATCTGATATCGGCGGACCGGCAGCCAATATGTACGGAGATGTATGTCCACGATGGGCTCTTGCAGGCCCCTGTGCTGATAAGGACTGCACAACCTGCTCATCCCGGCAAAGCGGCTTTTCGCGATACCTGAACCTGCTCGATGATGCGATGAACAGTGAAGGAGTGAAGCATGTTTTTGTGGGATCCGGGCTCAGGTACGACCTTATCCCTCCAACTCCTGCAGTTCTCGCCAGGATCTGTTCGCATGTGTCAGGGCAACTCAAGGTTGCTCCTGAACATATCACTCCGGAGGTAACCCGGCTGATGAATAAGCCTGATGGAACCGTGTTTGAAGCGTTCAGGAGAGGGTTCGAAGACGTTCAGAGAGAGAAAAAAGATAAAAAGAGGCAGTATATCATACCATATATGATATCCGGCCATCCTGGGTGCACCGTACCTGATATGATAGCCCTTGCCGAATATCTCAGAGACCATCACCTCTACACAGAACAGGTACAGGACTTTACCCCTACTCCGATGACCATCTCAACCTGTATGTATGCAACCGGCTTTGATCCAAGGACCATGGAGCGGGTTCATATTCCAAAAGGTGAGGAGAAGCGAATTCAGCGGGCGATACTCCAGTACCGGGATCCATCAGGATATGATCTTGTCCGACAGGGCCTTATGGAATCAGGCAGAGCAGATCTGATCGGAGACAGACCAGACTGCCTGATTAGCAGACAGGGTCCGGAGCGTGCTGGCAAACCGCTAAAAGGACAAAGCGGATCTGCCCGGAGATCGACAAACAGCATGGTTCTTGCCATGAAACGGACAAAGGGCACGAACAAAAAGAAAGGGTGAGGTCCGGGGAGCGGGGCATCAGGGAGCAGGTATTCATCTCTGGTTGACACAACCCAGGTTAATCATGCACTTCTGGTTCAGGCATCTTTATCCCACAACTGACACACTCTTCGATACTCTCAGTATACGTACGGTATGCATCTGCAAGAACCGTTGATTGTGAGGTCAGCCCTGCGATAAGGATTGACTCAAGAATCTCTTCTTTTGTTGCCCCTTTCCTGATGGCAGCCTGAACATGATAGTCAGTACAGTGATTGCATCTGAGTGCTGATGAGACCGCAAGACTGATGAGTTCAACATACTTTGGAGCCAGAGTACTGGTCTTGAGGACAGCGGTCTTATACATGAGATGAGATATCAGCACTTCAGGACGCTCTGCCATGCGTTCAAAGATGAGCGGTACGCGCCCATTATCCTCCCGGATTGCATCCATCCACGCCTGCGCAGTTTCTGCTGCACCATTCTCAATCACTTCATTGATAATCTTCTCAAATCCATTGGTTGGTTTAGCCATTCCATTACTCCTTGGATAACAATGATCTGTGAAGGTCTCTGAGATAAGGATATCTGAAGGTTCTGTCAGGTGATTTTGAAGAGATACAGAACCTTGAAATAGGTCGATCCGTATCTTCTATAGTATGAACAGAACTCAGACTATCTTCATCATGTGTATCCTTGCGGGTTGTGCCCTGCTTGCCGGATGCACCAGTACCCCACAGGAGCCGGTCCAGACTCTGGTGCCCACGGAAACACCGATCCCGATCAGCACACCAGTGACCCCGACTCCGCTGACCCCAACCCCCACCAAAGAGAAGGAAAACACCATCTTTGATGGTCCCCTGACAGAACCGCCAGAGGATCTTGCCGTATCTGTATCGCTCATTAAAGATCCGGTATATTCTACCATAACAGCCACCTTTGACGGGGGAAAAGGTCAGGAACTGGTTCAGAAGATCGATATCAGGACAACACTATCCACCGGAGAAGTACTAACTGATCAACTCGGTATGAGTAAAGGAAAAGAGCGTATCATTAACGGGACCAGGGATATTGACCGTGTACAGGTTGCCGTGACATATATGACCGGTGGATCATATCTGATCGCTGACAGACAACTTGGTCAGAGCAGGATAGGAAAGAGTTCTGATACACTGGCCCCAGAATCTACCACATCACCCCAGGAAGGAATGTATGCCGGTCCGGTTACTGAACCGCCAAACAGTCTCAGTGTATCAGTAGAAGTCAATAAGGAGCCTATCTACCGGGTGATTACCGGGACATTCAGGGGCGGCCATGGCCAATCACTGGTGAGCAAGATTGAGATGCATGCCATGCTGGGAGATGGTGAGACAGTCACAAGACCGATCGCTAACAATATCGGAGCCATCGCTGAGATCCAGGGATCTGACAAAACTGACAGAGTCCAGGTCGTCGTTTACTTTAAGAACGGGGATACCTACAAGATCGTTGAAAAGGTATTCGGCCCTCGCGGATAAAAAAAAGAAATTATCTCTTTTTAAGTATGCCTATCATTCCCAGGCAGAGCGCAACAAGAGCAATAATCCCGGAGAGGCCGGCCTGTGTCGGAGCAGGCGTCGGTGTCGGTGTCGGTTCCGGCGTAGTCGGTACCGGAGTCGGGGTTGCGGTTACTATCGGCTGGAGCAGAGCATGGACAGGCGTTGTCTGACCAGGAGTTAGGATAGTCTGTGTCTGAAATGGCTGGTATCCGGGAAGGCTTGCAGAAACAACATATGAACCCTGTTCTAGTTCAGGTGTGGTGAAGGGAGCAGTTCCATAAGGCGTTCCGTTTATCGAGATCTGTGCACCCGGAGGATCCGAGCTTACCTGAATTATTCCGGTTGTCAGAAGTTCCATATCAATCCGCATATTTGTAATCAGGTTTGCATCAACCCAGATCTGTTTGCTATAATCACGATAGCCGGAGAGCGAAGCGCCTATCATGTGATTTCCTGAACTGATGGATCGGATCATAAAGATTCCTGAGGGGTCCACGGTTCCGGCTGGTTTTTCATCAATCAAAATCTTGCAGCCAGGCGGACTTACTGCAAGTGAGAGTGAACCAGTCAGATTTACCGGGAGGATACGCAGGCTTCCTCTGACGATAAGTGTCTGGCCGGGTTTCGGATTTTTAACCAGAGTCTCATTGTATGTTGAGTATCCAGGAGCCTGAATCCTGAGTTCGTGGCTTGTCGCGGTGATCAGCACAGGCACCGGAACCTGGAGGATGCCCCCCGATATACTTCCCACGGCACGATCGTCGAGAAAAACTTCAGCACCCTCGACATTGGATCTGAACTCATAATAGCCGGTTCCTATCGATTCAGCGATATCCTGAGTAGTCACCGGCGGCGGTGATCCTCCCCCATTACCTTGTTCTGCACCCGTTGCCCCGGCTCCAAGCAGGAAAATCAAAGCGATACAGAGGAAAAAAGACGATACATTCATTATAAAACCCCCAATAATTTAGATAGGTACAGGTATGGAATGATAGCAGACATCCATTACCAGTACGGAAATTTACGGGGCTTAGAGAGTAATATCTTTCGATCAAGCAGGAAGCCAAAATTGTCAGAAAAAACGAGGGAAATCAGAATCGATATCTGATTAGTGTCATTGCAACACAAAGACCAGCAACGATCATTACTGGCAGGGTGCCAGCTTTGGTCTGACTCGCAGTCGGGACAACTACACCCGGTACCCCTCCATCCAGACGAGTGAGTGAACCTGATACCAGCACTTCTTCCCCGGGAAGGATGGTCACCAATGTCGACCAGTCCTGATATCCTGAAAGACGCATCACAAGAGTATGAGTCCCGGACTGGACATCCCCTATGGTAACAGGGGTAATTCCTTTGTATATGTCATCCAGATAGACCTGAACATTTACTGGGATTGATTCAATTTTCACACTCCCTGTCGGCAGTGTAGTCAGTTCAAACCGCACCTTGGATATCTGCCCACCAAATACCTGCACCAGTAAATCCTTTGCCTGGTATCCGACCTGGGACGCCCTCAGGGTATGATTGCCAACAGAGATATTGGAGATCTCAAGAACACCTGATGAGGGGGTATTTCCCCAGACATGACCATCAAGAGAGATCGCCATACCCGCCGGCTGACCATCGACATACACCGTACCGGTTGGCAGATTAGGATTGCCGGTATCGACTGATACAATAGCTGATACAGAACCGATAAGAGCAATAAGGAGAAGACCAGCCAATAATCCTGATCCTCCTCCTGATATTGCCTGCATAGGTTAGTCTCTCCGGTTAACTCCTGCTAAAAAGAGAAATGACCCTAGAACTGCCAGGAATGGAGTAACCCATAAAAAGGGAGCTTTTTGTGTGGGAGTCGGAACCGGCGTTGCACACTCAGTTGTTGGTACCACGGTTGGTGGAATGGCAACCAGTACTGCATCAACAAGATCAGAACCAGAACCTACAATGGTAACCTGACCTGACCATTCCTGGTATCCTTCTTTGGTAACCTTGACTGTATGCCCCCCAATAGGCAGATCAGGTATGTTCATGGGAGAGAGTCCGACATACCGGTTATCAATATATATACCTGACCCGTCAGGAGTGGATGTCACCATAAGAGAACCACTTACTGCCGGCTCCATGGCAACCCGATACACGGTTATCGCATTTGAGGATACATACTGCTGCTCGGTATGTGTGAGGTTACCAGGACGCCGCACGGTAAACTCATAGAGTCCGGATGGAACAGTCTGAATCATCAGATGTCCGGAGTCAGGAGTGATCCCTTTACTCTCCCCGTTCATAAGAATCTCAACCCCTGGCGGAGTACTCTCAAAACTGACTATCCCCATCATTTCATAGCCGGTTTTGTTGAGATTTACACTCATTGCCACGGTTTTACCCGGAACCAGGGTGGGTAATGGTCCAATATATGTCTGATATCCAGAGTACTGGAGCAGGAGATCTTTGTATTGAGGAAGCACATTTACGTCTACCGGGATAGTCAGGTTCCCATCCTGAATATAGCCCATATATAACCGGTCAAAATATACCCGCGCCCCTTCTACCGGAGAGAGTACCTGAAGATACCCTACTGATGCAAGATGAATCCCTGCCCCCGTATCTTCTGCTACAGCAATCCCTGAAGTGAGTGGGAGGAGGAGCAGCAGCACCAGAAGTATCGTATATCGTCTCATCATAACCTGTCCCCAATCTTCTTTTGTGGATGGGTGCTCAGCGCTCATAATTCTTTGGAAATATTGGTGAACCGCTTCGCGGTTCTCACCTGGCCATGATTATGGTGGTCCTGGAGGTCTGGGTAGTATGTAAGCCGATGAATTCCCTCGTTTCAATAAGAATCAAAATTACCCAGACAAAGAACGATATGTAAGAGTCGAATGACCATTAGACAAAGGAAAAATCGAACACTACATATAGCATCATAGAGTATATGTCCATCTGTCAGAGTATTCATCAGGCATATTGACCCATCTCAACCAGGTAGAGGATAGATTCATGTATACAAATCTCTATTGTGTATACATGGTATCAGTCATATCTATTCGCCCTACTCCGGATATATCCCGAAAGATTGAGACATTATCACACCTCACTGCATTAGATCGATCCTCTTTGATCAGGATCGCCCTCTCTTCTGGTCTTGATGAAGAACTGAGAAAGCACGCTCTCGAGCAATACCGGGAGGGAAGCATCTCCCTTGGGAAAGCTGCGGAGTTATGCGGAGTATCTGTCAGGGATATGATAGATCTCCTCAAAAAGAATAATGTGACCCTGAATGTCTCGGTCCAGGATATTCACGATGACTTTAAGGCAGCAATGCAAACATGAACCTGGTCTTTGATTCATCGCCGTTGATCTACTTTGCCAGATCCGGCACCCTCCAGATCGTTGCGCAAGTGGAAGGAGCAAAATATCTTCCTCCAGTCGTCTACACTGAAGTAGTTACGATAGGACAGGCACAGGGCTATCCAGATGCTGAAATCACGGATCATCTCATCAGGCAAGGATTATTTACGGTACTAGCACCGAAAGAGAAATTTACAGAGGTATTTCAGGGACTGCACCGTGACCTTCATTCAGGTGAGATGGAGGTTCTTGCCCTTGCAGAGGATCTGCAGGGGATTGCCATCCTTGATGACCGAATAGGTCGTGAAATCGGAGAGATATTCCAGATTGAAGTGCGAGGGTCGGTATTTATTCTCTTTACCCTGGTACGAAAAGGGATCATATCAACTGATAACGCTAAACAAACCCTTCGTGTCATGATTCGTGAAGGGTTTAGAATAGGTACAGAGCAGTACGGAGCGTTTCTGGATCTGCTGGATCAGATAACGTGAATACTGACCCGGTAATTGGTAGCAGGGTCCCATAAAAAGGAGTTTATCCCATTTCACCCTACTATCCTATAATGCGGTTCTCATAGGAGACAAGTACAGCAAAAAGAGAACGGTGATCAAACCAGGAAGAAGCCCAGGTGTTCCCCTGTCTGCATTATTCTTCCAGGGTCGATATATCTCCAGGGTCCACCCCCATCTCCTTTGCCTTGAGCACCCGCCTCATGATCTTTCCGGACCTGGTTTTGGGCAGTTTGTCCATGAACTCGATATCTGCCGGCATGGCAATTGGACCAATCGTCATCCTGACATGATATATTAGTTCTGACACCAGCTTCTGACTGGGTTCATATCCCTTGATGAGAGTGACGAAAGCCTTGACTGCCTGTCCCTTGATCTCATCAGGGATGCCGATAACTGCCGCTTCTGCGACCGATTCATGCTCAACCAGGGCTGACTCGACCTCTGCTGTCCCGAGATTATGGCCGGCGACGATGATGATGTCATCGGCCCGGCCAAGGACCATAATATACCCGTCCTCGTCCCTGACGGCAAGATCACCCACGGTGTAGTAATCCTTGATCTGATCCCAGTACTTGCGGTACCGCTCGTCATTATTATAAACGGTCCTCATCATCGAGGGCCAAGGCCGTTTCAGGACGAGAAGTCCCCCCTGTCCGGCAGGGACCGGTTCTCCCAGTTTGTCCACTACATCGGCAACAACCCCGGGGATCGGCAGACCGGCAAATCCAGGCTTCATCGGCTGACCGAGGGGCGTTGTGATCATGTGCATACCGGTCTCGGTCTGCCACCAGGTATCCAGGATTGGGCACCGGTTCTTTCCGATAACCCGGTAGTACCACTCAAACGCTTCAGGGTTGAGGGGTTCCCCGACCGACCCGATGATACGCAGCGACTGCAGATCGTACTTATTCGGCCATTCTTCTCCAACCCGCATAAACATCCTGATCGCAGTCGGTGCCGTATAGAAGACCGTAACCCCGAGATCCTCAATAAGTTTCCACCAGATCCCGGGATCCGGATAATCAGGAGTTGTCTCGGTGATAACCACCGTAGCACCCACAGAAAGTGGCCCATATACGATATAGGAGTGCCCGGTGATCCAGCCGGGATCGGCAGTACACCAGTGCACATCGCTATCCTTGAGGTCAAAGATGTATTTGCAGGTGTAGTGAGTCCCGACCATGTATCCTCCACAGGTATGGACGATACCTTTTGGCTGACCGGTTGTTCCACTGGTATAGAGGATGAACAGTGGATCTTCAGCATCCATCTCTTCTGGCGGACAGTCATCATCGACACCCTCCTGGATGGCATAGAAATCAACCTCCATCTCAGAGAAGAGTTCAAGTGGTGACTTATCACGGCTCAGGACAATGACCTTCTCGACACAGGATGAGTTCCTGACCGCATCATCCACGATACTTCTCAGACCAAGTGATCTTCCCCGGCGGTATCCAACATCTGCAGTAATGACCACTTTGGCCTGGGCATCCCTGATTCTGGAGTGGAGTGCTTCGGCACCAAACCCGGCATAGATGATCGAGTGGACGGCCCCAATCCTGGCGCAGGCAAGCATTGCGATGACATGCTCAGGGACCAGGGGCATGTAGAGGCAGACCCTGTCTCCTTTCCCAACACCGAGTTTTTTCAGGGCATTTGCAAATCGCATGACTGCTCTGAGCAGCTGGCGGTACGTGAAGACCTCTTCCTCGCCAGCATCCCCCTTCCAGATGAGAGCGAGTTTATTTCGTCTCCCATCTTTGACATGCCGATCCAGACAGTTTGCCGTGATGTTCAGACGGCCACCAACAAACCATTGTGCATAGGGGTGATTCCATTTCAGAACAGTATCCCAGGGTTTGATCCAGTCAAGTTCTCTCGCCTTTTCATCCCAGAATCCATCCGGGTCAGCGAGAAATTTCTGATATGCCAGTTTGTAATCACCCATTGCAGAACCCTCCTGGTACGAAGGGTCTGGAATGTATGATTTTTTATCGAGTTTTACGCCAAAATCTTCTGTCATTGCCTCACCAACACGATTAATCATGTAGAATGACCCCTCCTTCTCCCCCCTTTCCAGGGACTTTGAAGAGGAGAGGGATCACCAGAATACTTTCAGGGGTATGCTGATCATCTGGATTTAGTGTCGATAGATCACTATAAATAATATTTTATTTGTCGTACTAATTAGTCGTACATTATATGCAC
>DATMXW010000146.1:0-36238 GCA_035561295.1 Methanospirillum sp.
CTCATATAATCTCCAATCCGTCATCAGAGATATTCTCCCGCATATGGACACATATCATAGTCAGAGCTCCCATCTACTGCACATTCAGAACCAGAGCAGCTGTGCTAAGACTATTAACCACAGACGTACGAATTTTGTATATGCGAATAACCCGATATCATCTCTATCTCCTTCTCCTCTGCTGCATCTGTGCATCTCTTTTTGCAGGATGCACTGGAGTTGAGAATAACAACAAACCATTAGCACAAGGAGAGAAACTCCAGAATAGTCAGAGTAATGCAGGAGGGAATGAGTCAGCCTGGATGACCCTCTCTATCACTGATGCGGTAACCGGTAAGAAGATATCCCTTATTGAACTTGCTGCAGCAGGTCGCCCAATCATCATCCATACCTTCGCAGTCTGGTGCCCTGCTTGTTCAATGCAACTGCGTGAGACAGCAAAACTGGTTCAAAATAACCCGGGTACCTACGAAATTGTCGGGATAGATATCGACCCAAGAGAAACCACTGAGATGGTGAAGAAGCATGTTGAGAAGAACGATTTTGTCGGCATGTATGGAGTTGCTCCAACTGATATGACCAGAAGCCTGGTAAAAACATTCGGAACCAGAATTGTCCAGTCCCTCCCACAAACCATAGTCATCTCAAATAAATCTGTAGCCTACATAGGGGATGGAGTATTTGTTGAAGGAAAACTCAAAACAATCATCGAGGAGCTTCCTTCGCAAAGAAACAAGTCCGAAAATTAAAAAAAACAGGAAATAACAGCACCTGATAATCAAACAGTGAAGGATTCATAAAACATATCATCAGGCATTTTTTTCCGGTTTGGAAAACTATATGCCCAGGTCTGAAGAATGAATAGTGAGGCCGTCACAATCGTGATGGTTGCAAGAGGCTGATCGCCTCCTATAATATCTATATCCTGCCGGAGGGCATCATGGGAAGAATCTATAATGACATCACTAAAACGATAGGTAATACACCACTCATTCGACTGAATAGAATTACGAAGATCCTGGATACTCAGGCATTTCCTCCAACAATCCTGGTGAAACAGGAGTCTCGAAATCCACTGGGAAGTGTTAAATGTCGGATCGGAGTGGCCCTGATCGAAGCGGCCGAGCGGGACGGCCTCATCAATGAGGGAACGACCATCATCGAGCCAACGAGTGGAAATACCGGTATTGCTCTTGCATATGTCTGTGCAGCCAAAGGATACCGCCTGATGATCACCATGCCTGAATCCTTTAGCCAGGAACGAAGAAAATTACTCCGTGCACTCGGTGCAGAACTGATCCTGACTCCCGCTGGAGAAGGGATGGCCGGCGCTATCAGACGTGCAGAGGAGATACACCAGAAGAATCCGGATACATTCCTCATCCCCCAGCAGTTTAAAAATCCGGCAAATCCCCAGATTCATATGCGGACAACCGCGGAAGAGATCTGGAATGATACCGACGGAATGGTGGATATCGTGGTCGCGGGAGCCGGGACAGGTGGTACGATCACCGGTATTGCAACAGTGATTAAGTCACGGAAAAGGTCGTTTAAGGCAATAGCTGTTGAGGCAGCGGCCTCACCGGTGATCTCTGGTGGAAAACCCGGACCCCATAAGATACAGGGAATTAGTCCGGGATTTATTCCAGAAATTCTCAGGACAGATCTACTGGATGAAGTAATCCAGATCACAAACGAAGAGGCGTATGATTTAGCCCGGAGACTTGCAACAGAGGAAGGGATTCTTGCCGGTCCATCATCAGGGGCAGCAGTTGCCGCAACCTTAAAAGTAGCATTACGACCTGAAAATGCAGGAAAGCTGATCGTCACCATCCTTCCGGATAGTGGAGAGAGGTATCTTTCAACAGATCTCTTTGCGGATCTGGAAGGGTAAAAAAACCATACCAGACCAGGATATACTCTGTAGGGAGCACTCTCCCTGCAGGTACCCCTTCCAGGGGGCCCTCATTTGAGATCTGACAGCATCTGCCTTCCAGCAAAAGGTACTACTGATTGCCAGGAAGCCTCCCTGACATTTTTTACTTCGATTTTCACCGCTTAAGAACGTGTATTTTTTTTATATCCCTGATTTTGAAAAATACCACCGACGAATCTAACCTTAGAATGATTATGTAGCTGTTCATGTGAGAATGCAGATATTACGACAGCAGACCATCTATTCAGGGTACGAATCAGGACATTCACTCCTGATAGACCACAGTAATCTTTAGGGAGAAAATATTATGCAAGATATGGTAATGGAAGCCGCATCAGTGGCAAGTGGGCCGATTGGGATGCAGATGACTCATTATATGGAGCTCCTTGCAACTAATCAGCCCTGGAATTTGATCTTTTTTATGGCTATCCCGGTGATCCTGGCAGAGGCCCTGACCGTAACAGAGTTTTAGTACTCTTTAATAAAGAGTACCACGACAAATTGCGACCTATCAACAGGGTAATCGGGATTGTTCTGGGCATATACTTTATCGGGATCTTTGCCTACCTGATCACAAATGTATACCCAGGTATCCAGTGGCGGAGTATTGGAGACTTCATTGCCGTACATGCATATCTGAGCGGAGTGGTCTTCCTTGCCGGTATAACACTATTGGAATTAAGGATAATCGCTAAACATGCTTCTGATGAGAAGAAACAATTCTATCACGTAATGCTCCTTATCGGGTTTTTAGTGGTAGCTCATATAGCGATGATCTTCGGGATGCTGAACCCCACAATCTTCTGATATGTTCAGGGTATGTTTAATGAACAATATCTCTCTTCCAGATGAAGAACATTCATCTGAACCCTTCCCGGTTTTTTCTCAGAATATTACCCGCAAATTATCATTGTCCGATGAATATCCTCCCTTCACCTCTCAAACATGACAATGGCCGCATCTGATAGGATTAAAAGCTGAAAACACTAATATTTGTAGGCAGTCCGTGAGTGGCTGTAAATACCAAAAAAAGCCTTCAATCCTGCTCGCAGGTATCTGCACACTCAGGATCTGAAGATTCGGTGAACTAATAAGTACGTGATTCATTACGGGTAATCATGCCGGTGTGGCAGAGAGGTTAATGCCTCCGCCTGCAAAGCGGATGTTTGGGGGTTCAATTCCCTCCACCGGCGTATAATGTTAGGAGCGCAATAATTTGGAGTTATACAGCACGCTAACGAGAACCATAGAACCGCTGACGACCCTGTATCCGGATCGGGTTTCTATGTTTGTATGTGGCCCAACGGTATATGACTACTCACACCTGGGTCATGCCAGAACCTATGTAGTCTTTGATATTTTAGCAAAATACCTCAGGTGGACGGGAAAGGAAGTTTTCTATCTCCAGAATATCACTGATGTTGATGACAAGATTATAAACCGAGCCCTCACGGACGGAGTAACCCAGAATTCTCTCTCAAGAACATTTGAGAGTGAATATCTCAAGGATATGCATGCACTTGGGATCAACTCAGTGAGTTACTACGCCCGGGCTACGACACATATTCCAGAGATCATTGATCAGGTGGGACGGCTACTGGCGAAAGAAGTGGCATATATCACTAAAACAGGAATCTACTTTAACATTGATAGATTCGAGCGTAACGGGGAACTTTCCGGCCAAAACAGAGTGAATCGGGTCAGCCGAGTAACCGACACAACAAAACATAACCCTGAAGATTTTGCCCTCTGGAAGTTTGGAGAGTTTGGGGAATATACCTGGGATTCTCCCTGGGGAAGAGGACGACCAGGATGGCATATTGAGGATACAGCGATAAGTGAAAAATACTTCGGCCAGCAGTATGATATCCATGGAGGAGGGCTGGACCTTATATTCCCTCACCATGAAGCAGAGATCGCTCAGATGGAGTCCCTGGAAGGAAAGCACCCGATGGTCAAATACTGGCTTCATACGGGATTTCTTACAGTGAAAGGAGAGAAGATGTCAAAATCTCTCGGTAACTTTATCTCCATCAAGGATGCACTGAAAACCTGGAATAAAGACATATTACGATATTTCATCCTCCTTTCCCACTACCGCTCTCCTCTGCAAGCTACCGAGGAGGGAATAACAAGTGCAAGCCAGGCACTTGAACATATCAGATCTGTTGCGATTAAAGATCTGGGAAGAAATCATGACGGGCGCAAGGCGTTTACTGATGCTATGGAATCTGATTTGAATACCCCAATGGCCCTTGCAGCAATCCAGACACTTGCTTCCAGCGGAGACCTTGAGGCATTGAGGGAGTACGGGGAACTCCTTGGGATCAACTTCCTTCGTGAGACCAGTGTCCCCATAACAATTCTGCAGGAAATCAGGGCAGATCTACGTGCCAGGAAACAATTTGAACTCGCAGATATGATCCGCGAACGCATGGTTGCTGCCGGAATTACCATAACTGATCCACCTCTCTGATTATTCCTCCTGGAGAAGGTATACCAGAACGAGATCAGATCATCATCACTCTCTTCATCAAGACCCGGACCTGAACCGGAACATACAATATTTCTTCAACAGTAATACATACTAAGATGAGTGGCAACAAGGGTGAAAAACGAGAAAAAATTCCGACAACCCCCCAAAATATTCCTCCTGATGTTGCAGAGTGCCTCTGCCAGAACGGAGGAGTTGAAGGACTCCTGGATCTGGTGATGTCCCCGGAGATGATTCTGAAAAATACTGAGATCTTTAAGGCGCTCTCAGATCCCTTCAGAGTAAAGATTCTTTCGCTTCTCTCAATTCAGCCACTATGTGTCTGTATCATCAGAGAATTTCTGGATATTTCTGACACACGGCTTTCATACCACTTAAAAAAACTTAATAACTCAGGTCTGATTTCAGGGAATCCCCAAGGTAACTGGATCATCTATAAGATTACTGAAAGAGGGAGCCTTGCTCTTTCCCTTTGTTTCGACCACCAGGAAATAGAGGATATGAGTGATTAATCCCCGGTTCATATAATAAAACGGCGTAAACCTGCTCCGCCACTTCTGCAACCAGAAGATCATCACCCAACATCTGACTGATCTTACCCTCCGGACAGATCTATCCTGGATACAGCGAATCACGAGCTGATCTGAAAACACCGAGGGGATAATTACTGAACATCAACGAGCTCAGGGAGATGATGCAAGGATTTGTCAGTAACACAAATCTTTCTAAAATCTATGCCAATTACGGGAGTGTTTAGATCAGTCATCTTCCTGATGTGATCTGTACTCAGTTTAATGAGAATTTTAAACAAACCACCTTCTATGAACTCTGTCGCAGGTATCTCTCTACCTGGTTTACCCGGAGAGTGGAACGTTCCTATCCCCAGGGCAGAAGTAATCTTGAATTCGTGGGTAAGTTCATAAAAGAAATGCTGGTATCAGAGGGATAATTAAAATTAAGGATTATTCTAATACTGAATGGAGACGTTTAAAGAGTTCTATTCAAGCGTTCCATGTTCTGGATTTGGATACCAAACAGATATAAGGATATAAAAAGGGATTGGAACGAGAGTATCCAGAGACAAAATTTGGTCGTTTATAATTTACTGCTTTGGAAATCCGGGGTACCGGTTCTTTAAAATCATAACCCATATCACCCAGCATTTTGAGCATCGTTGAATATTTGGGCTACATCGTATCTCCTTTTTCTGCCGTACAAGTACCTGACCGTTACTTGTTTTCCCGGGTGAAGGAGGCTATCCAGGAGAAGATTCCCTTTATGGGATCTTTCTTCTGGTTCTTCTGATACCACACTGTCAGGGGATCCAGATATTTTGCAATGTCAGCACTCCCCATAATTGCGATATCTCCCACAAAAACCACCGGATAATGGATATCCTTTCGGTTAAATTGATCCTTATACTGATTGTACAAAGACGAATTTGTGGTGCTGTTAAAGAGATCATGATACTGGATTACAACATCCGGATTTTTACGGGTAAACTCTTTCATATAATCAAGAGCTGATTGACAGGACCCACATTGGTTATTATAAAAGAACTGGATGGGAAACGGAGTCGTTGAAACATTACTGGTATTTGCCATCGTTTCAATGAGAGTATCTCCAGAGATATCAGTACCGTCTTGGAAGAATACCGTCGCTGAACCGATCTGGATAATGACCAGAGAGAGCAGAATCAGCCTACATACAGACGATTGTACAGAACTACGGGTTAGTTTTTGAAGAAAGTGATTGTCCATTATACTCGTTTATTTATTATTTTTGAAGTACATAAACCACACCTTTTTGGGTTAAGTCATCAGAGGTTGAACCATGCAAAAGTTGAATAAATGATCTGAAATCAGATGCGTACACAAGTATTGATTAATCGCAAATTAAACGATTAATGAGAAGAATAGAGGTATGTCATCCATACAAAATATATTGTATCCGGATCCATGAGAAAATCCGAATGTAGTATCCACGTATTGAAAGGCAACAATATTTGTTCAGGCTGGGAACATGCCGAGTGTAGTAGAATGTCACTCACTGACAGTAATTCCCTCGCTGAAGTTCCATTGGATACTTCATCTCTTGCAAAGAGAGCCTGACGTACCTGCTGACTACCCCATTCCTGAGGTCAGGCCTGATTATTCCTATGCTGGCATTTTTTTGAGGATACATCATTTCCCTCACGTTCACGAGGTGAACACATATATGTCAACGGGTGAGATAATATCACTTCGATTTGCGGCAGTTCTTACCAGATCCTGCAGGATAACATCATAGTCCATAATCATCACCCATATCCAAAGGTCTTTCCCATTTTTTCAGGTTATCCTGCCGGGATCAGGAGAGTTTTTAGGTACCCCGTTGACTCTATAAACATGGCTCAAGAGAACTCTCATTCAGACAATGCCACGCTTCGTACCGGAGGGTTTAAACAATCGGTTATTCGTGAAATGACCCGTCTTGCGGTGAAAAATAACGCTATCAATCTTGCACAGGGTTTTCCTGACTTTGAGGCTCCCGATATTCTGAAGAAGGCAGCCTGTGACTCAATACTCAACGATCATAATCAGTATGCGATAACATGGGGGGTTCCTGAACTCAGACAGGCGTTATCAGAGAAAATAATAACCTACAGCAAACAGACATACGACCCGGAACAAGAGATTACTATTACTTGTGGCTCCACGGAGGCAATGATTGCATGCTTACTTGGTCTGACAAGTCCTGACGATGAGATCGTCATCTGTGAACCTTATTATGAGAATTATGTCCCAGACACGTACATATCAGGGGCTAAACCTGTATACGTTCCTCTGAACGATGATCTTTCCATTTCAGAAGACGACCTCTCCTCTGCATTTTCATCCAGAACCAGAGCAGTAATTCTTAACACCCCAAATAACCCTACCGGGAAAGTTTTTTCGAGAGAGGAACTGTCAATGGTCCGTGATCTTTGTGTAGATTACGATACATTTGCTTTTGTGGATGAGATATATGAGCATATCGTGTTTGATGGAAACCACCACGTATCGCTCTCATCACTCGATGGAATGTCTGATAGGACGGTCACCATCGGGAGTTTCTCAAAAACTTACAGCGTCACCGGATGGAGAGTAGGATATACCCTGGCAAAAGCGTCACTCACGGATGAGATCAGAAAAATTCACGATTTTCTGACAGTAGGCGCCCCTGCCCCACTCCAACATGCCTGTGTTACAGCATGTAAGTTACCCTCATCATATTACTATGATCTTGCACAGATGTACACACAAAAGCGTGAAATACTCTATCAGGGACTGAAAAGTGCGGGATTCCCTTGTGAAAAGCCTCATGGAGCGTATTACCTGTTTACAGATATTGAAAAATTTGATATGGATGATCTCACCTTTGCCCGGTACCTGGTCGAGGAGATTGGAGTAGCGGTGGTCCCGGGAAGTAGTTTTTTCCGGACTGGTGGTTCAAATAAAGTTCGTTTTACGTTCTCAAAGAAAGAACAGACTCTGCATGAGGCATGTGATAGGCTAGAAAAACTTAATGATGGCATATAATCCCCCTATCCTGATACTAAAACACCTTGATAGGCCCCTTACAGGTGATTGTTGATTGGATTGGAGATAGGTCTGCACCAGTCAAAACTAAAATAGAATTCTTTTTAACCCATAATCAACGGAGAAAACCGACTGACCCGGGATCGGGAGACTATCGGTAGCCCCGATCCCGGGGGTGGCGGTTGTATCAAAGACGAGCTTTTCCCTAGAGGAAAGATTTAGATCGTCATCTTCCGGGAGTTGCAGTGGAAATCCATACATTGTGACATGCACTGAGACATACACTGGGGTATCATCATCTGGAGATCACTCAGGGCCTTCTTCATGCGGGATTCCGTGCAGTCACATCCCATGCCAGAAACCATTTTGCACTCAGTTTCCATGCACTGAGCCATGCATTTGGTGAGCATCATCTGGAGATCACTCATGGATTTCATCATAGGTGCATCCATGCACATAGAATCCATCTTCATCATATCCATGCTCTTGGAGTCCATGCATTTAGTATTCATGCACATTGAGTCCATCTGCATAGAGATCATCATCTCAAGATCGCTCATCGACTTCATCATTGGGGCATCCATGCACTTTGATTCCATGCTCATGGTCATCATTCCCATGAGATCCTGCATCGATTTCATCATGGATGCGTCCATACATTTTGATTCCATGCTCATGGTCATCATTCCCATGAGATCCTGCATTGACTTCATCATGGGAGCATTCATTGCCATAGATTCCATCGAGTGGGCAGTCATGCATTTTGCCATACACTGGGAAACAACGGCCTGGAAATCGCAGAGAGCCTTCTCCATCCTCATGTCCATGCACTTTGGAGTAGTCATCGTAGTCTCACTACAACCACTACATTCTTTCATATCTCCTGACTTCATTTCAATCTCTGTGGACAGGAGGTTACTCTGCCACAACCTATCTTATAACAATATAGACACTTCTAACAGTAGATTTCGGCAACATTTGCTGAATATAACAAAGGAATTGGTCCATTCCGGCACTTGTAGATTTACAGGGATGGATGAAACTCAGGAGGCACAGCCTTTACTCACAGGGAAATTGCGCGAATATCATCTAGAAGAACCTGAACAGATGAATAACGTTCTGAAGGAGCAACAGCCAGACATGTGAGTATAATCGCAAGAGTTGCAGCACCACCCGGCTGGTTGAAGACCGGTTCGCTGCCTGATGGTTTTTCAGCTCTACCAGTCAGAAGTTCTGCGAAAATCATACCAATCTGCCAGATGTCAGTGGCAGGACTACATTCCGGAAATTGCTGTGACTGCTCAGGGGCACCATACCGGGGAGAGAATCCCGATACTGCCCACCGGGATGATGCTGACCGGGAGAGACCCCAGTC
This sequence comes from Methanospirillum sp., assembly GCA_035561295.1. Taxonomy (GTDB): domain Archaea; phylum Halobacteriota; class Methanomicrobia; order Methanomicrobiales; family Methanospirillaceae; genus Methanospirillum. The sequence continues at coordinate 9,366 of DATMXW010000146.1, forward strand.
AGTAAGCTTAGGCACTCCTTCACTGGTAAGCAATATGTTTGTTGGTTTGATATCACAATGGGCAATCCCCCGATCATGAGCATACAGAAGTGCTGAGAGCAGACCATCAAGAATCTGTCGAGCCCGTGGAATTGAGACTGGTTTTTCAATGGTTGCCAAAGACCCCGGGAGGTATTCCATCTCCATGTATGGGACCGGCAGAACATTTACAGAGAGGACCGAGACAATATTTGGATGACTCAGTTCTTTCCAGAGGCTAATCTCCTGGAGAAACGACATCCCGGTCTGCTCATCATCATGTATAGGAACTTTCACCACAACTGCAGTGCCATCAACAACACGTTCGGCATACCATATCGTGCCAACTCCCCCCTCACCGATCACACGCACCCCCTTGTACCGGTTTTCCGGGAGGGGAAAGGATAATCTTTTTCCGTGGTTCAAACCAGCTCCATCCTGGTTACCCGGAGATGCAGATTTCGTTACCATATATATCCCGATGAGGAGTGAAATGCAAAGAGAACCTGATATAAGCACAGGTACAGGGTAGACCACCTGAAGCAGATTTGTAGCCTGGCGGGAGAAGAGAATGAACCCAAGGGTCATCGCCCCGCAAATCAGGAGAGATAACCCAATAAAACGCACAATTCGTTCTGAAAATCGGAATTGAAGGAAGCATGCCAGGTGAAGGAGGATAAGGAGGGTGAAGAGAATAAGAAATGAGGGCAGAGAGGAGGCCATCCCACCCCCCTCCCCATGCTTGATTGGGATAAAAAGGAGCATCACGCCAATTATCAGATAATTGACTACCAGCATGAAGTGCACTACCACCAATGGCAGACGTACAGAGCCAGTATTGTTTTGAGGAACCGGGGTACGGGTAAGAATCGTGGTTTTCATATTTCGTTCTGATATCAGGATTTTCCAGCCTGGAAGAGAAGACTTGCTCCGAGTGAGCCAGGGGACAACTCAATCAGGTCTCCATTCCTGAGAACCGTTGGTTCGTGTGATACCGGGACACCATTCACACTGGTTCCCCCTTTACTGGTTCCATCAGCTATCGTCCATCTGCCTGACCGTACCCGGAGCCATGCATGGGGACGTGATACCCGGCTGACCGATCTGTACTCATCTGGAATGAGAATTGCGGGTTCAGGGGAGGAACCGTCCCAACCTTCTTCTGTTCGCCCAATACGGACAAGCTCCCCGGTCAAATCATAGGGTCGTCCCCTCTCATATCCGGTTGTCAGGATCAGCCGTGGCCCGGCAGAGGGGAGAATCCCCTGTAGTCCAACTCTGGCTGACTCAAGCCGATCAGATAACCCGGAGACAGATTTTCCGGCAACGGATGAGAATAACGCAAGATTGCTGACCGTATGATCCAGCCCGCCGGGAACCAGAGAGTAATAAAAAACAGGCTGACCCTGATTTGCCGGTTCATCAGAAACCCCGATCTCTTTTCTGATCAGCCCGAGAGATTGCAGCCTGGTCAGGTGCTTTTTAGTGTTTTCATAGCTGGTTTCAATCTCCTGGGAGATCTGCCTGACAGTCCGTGATCTGGTTCCAACATACGAGAGGATATGGAGACGAACCTGACTGCCAAGAACATCAAGATACTCTGAGAGATCAGAAATAAATTCAGGATCTGATACCGTAAGTATTGTCCGCTCTTCAGGGGCCTCAGCTTTATCAGATATCATCACCGTTCATCTCACTTGTTGATTGGCCGGCTGTAAATATCAAGGAGTACCCCGAATAACCTTCCGGTTCAGAGGGGGAACCAACGCCATTCTGGGCACTCATATCTCACCCACCCAGATTAGAAAATATGCACCGCTCAAGCAGCGGATGGAAATACCATACAAAAATAACACTCGTCATTATCGCGGGCATTATCGCTCTCGCACAGGTCATGCCAGCAGCTGGTGCAGGTCAGGAGGGAAATGGAAAGATGCTCCTGAAGGGAATCCAGCCCAGACATTGCACTTTGGGAGGCCTGAATTCATATTGACCCAGGGAAGACTGCCAAACCAACCAAACGCCTCCACGGGACTGGACCGGGATGCAGTATGGAAAGAATTTGAACCCCATAACCAGGTGATTCTATGCAAAGAAGTAGATTCTGAAATGGTGGCTTCTGCCTGGTCTTTACACTCGCTACTCGTATCGCTACACTTCCAGCATCAGGATTTATGGAGTCGGGAGTGCAGAGGGAGACAGCAGATCAGTACAATGGCCTTGCATTTCAAAAACGGTACAGATCAGGAATGTCAACAGAACAGAATAGGATGCATCAGTTGTACTCCCATGGATTATACTACCAATGGCACCCAAAAAGGATGGATATGGCCCAAAATATGGACACTCAGGAAAAGGTTGTGGTTATTCAGGTCAGACAGGAAGTTCTTGTCAGGGATGCAGCAATCAGAATAAGGGCTAAACCTCTTGTCTGATCCACTTTTTATCCAAATAACATTATGATGAGCCAGGGGCTCCCATCACCACAGGAAGGGCTTCGATGATCATCAGGAGCATCTCGGCGGGAATACCCATAACCATTTCTCCTTCCAGGATTCCAGAATATTTCCGTGACCCATCGCACCCGAGAGAGAAATTTACTGCTCCGGTAAGATATACCTGGGCTGATGCATCGGCGCAGACAGACTGAATTCCTGCAAAATTACAGGTTATCCTACCTCCAAGGAAATACAAACTACTCTGGGCAAGTTTTAGCATCACCTTTGGCGTGGTTACAATCAGCACGATCGTGGGATCAAACGGTGTCTTTTCCAGTGGAGCATAAGCAGTAGCATATGTAGCGCCTGATTCTACGTGAGGAATACGGTCAATAGTTCGTTTACACGACGGCCAGCTGTCATATTTACCCAATTTATAGTAAAATTCTCCGGTCTTCAGAGTTGATGTGATCTCCCGAAGACCCATTGACCACGCTCCCCCCATACAGCCATGATTCTCTTTGGTTGCAAAAAAAATTCCCCCATCTCTTCGGGCACGGTTGACCATCTGGCAATGGGTAATCGTCTCACCAATATTTGAAACCCCATCAGGAAGATGATCAACACTGGTGATGAATTTGACGGCAACCGGTGATCCATCGAGATGAAGGAGTTCTTTCATGACTCCTGCTACCTTTGGGTAGTCAATTTTTGTTCTTATTACATCCTGCATTGTATTACTCCGGTATGGAACTCCACATACAGAATTATAAAGGTATCTCCGAATGCCGATTCACACTCGTGAATAATCACCCCATATAAAGAAAGGGGGCCAAATTAGAATTATACCACAAGAGATGAGGGTTACACCCCAAGATACTCGAGGGTGCAGAGAAACCCGCTCATCAGCAGAATCATTACAAGTACTACAACCCATGGAGGGATGCCAAGGAGTTCGGGAACAGTATCAGCCGGGAATATTCCCCGATCCATCCATTTCTCATTTATCACCGGATAGAAATGGGCAAAGAGGCCTGTTCCAATCAGCATCCCAACTGCCCCACCAACAAGAGCATCCATCTGACCGGTACCGATAGCGCCGGCAAGAGTACCTGGGCACAATCCCAGGATAGCAAATCCGAGACCAAAGATGCATCCCCCGACTACTGTTGATCCAACTGACCCCCTGAAGACATGAAACTCAATCCATCCCAGGTACTTCATGACATGCAGACCCACCATCCCGACTATGACGGCAGAGAGCATTAATTTCAACACAGTAAAATCGGTGAGCAACAACTGACCCATTATCACGTCATACGAGGTTACACCCCCCTTCTGGAGGAGAAATCCAAATCCGATACCGAAGAAAAGGCCAAGAAGAAGTTGTGCTCGCGGATTCTTATGAAGAACATCAAACATGATCACACCAGTATCCTGAAGAGAAAGAGAGCAGCCCCAATTCCCACCGCAAACATACAGGCAACGGCGACAAAACTTGCTAGTGAGAGTTGAGGTATTCCACTGATCCCATGACTACTTGGGCATCCCCAGCACCATCGTGCCCCAAGCCCGACGAAAATTCCTCCAATAAGAGCAGTAATTACCCGCAGAACAGGATTCCCTCCAAATGTCCGGGCAAATTCAGAAGGGATCCAGCTGATCTGAAAGGTTCCTGAGAGGATGGTACTTATGAGCGCCCCAATAATGATACCAAAAACAAGCATCCATTGCCATTCTATGCGGAGAGGAAACTCTCTGAAATATGGTTTATCAGCGACACTCTTCTGTCCTCTGAAGGCTCCTTCAATCATTCCGGCAACCCCGGTGAATGCAGCTCCACACCCAAAGGGGCGATCAGAGAGGAGCATTGCGATGCAGAGGAGTACACCAATTCCTGCTCCGGCAAGATAGGGTGACCAATGCGTTGCAGTAAGCGGATCCATACTAATTCATTGTGATACTCTGAATGGATTGCAGTTGAACTTTGTGATCCAATTGTTTCCCCATAAGATTGACAAATACCTTTAACTCACAGTGAGGTGATGGAAGTATGCGGAGAAGAGACTATGGCAATTGATCCAATCTGTAAAATGACCGTAGACGAAAAGACAGCTAAGATAACAAGTGATTACAAAGGAAAGAAGTATTATTTCTGTGCTCCCGGTTGTAAAAAAACCTTTGATGCGGAGCCGGAGAAATATATCTCATAACTTTTCTTTCTGCCAGGTACCCTACCTTCTTTCCTGTTATCGGAAAAGGTAATAATCAGGTACGAGGGTCATCTTGTTCCCATCAGGTTCTTTAGTACTGATACGATAAACCCTGATTATCCGTTTTTGGGATCTCAAACGAAAGACCTCATCTGAATGAGATGAGGAGGAGCTCATATCAGAAAATAAGTCAATAATTGCCTTATTTTTAGAATTTGAGGCTGATTTGATCAGCCTTAATACTACATAATCAGGAGCCCGATAAAATCTCACAATTTAGGCTCTGATCGAGATAAACCGCGAAAATTGCGGACATATAACGCCTCGCTATCAGACCTCAACATGAAGATGACCAAAACCATTGCCTACCATCAGTTCTATGAATAGCGAGAGGATATGGAGCCGATTTTTGAGGGTTTTGTATAATTCCACTCATCATCGGATAAACCAAACCGTTTATTTCGTTTCGTATTTCTTCAGGACCGCGGTAATCTTCAGGATACTTGTTGAACTGAGTTCTTTCAGTTTTCGTTCTGATATCTCATAGATTACCTTCTGAGGCAGATCTGTCTCATCCCCCAGCTGAGTTTGAGTGATCTTCTTCTGAGAGGTTAGGGCGTTTATACGGTCAACGATCTCACCAGGAATCAGAATCCTGATTTCTGAGGGATCTTGAGTTTCGAGTGTTTTCGCCGGTTTCTTTGTCCCTTCAGGAGTCTTTGGTTGAGATTTCACGGAACTCTTTGGTGTTTTCGCTGCGGCAGGGATTGAGTCCGATTTTTTTCCACTCCCCCGAGTCGTTTGTGGTTTTGTATTTTTAACTTGAGTCTGTACTGCAGAACTCTTTGGTTTGGCTGATTGAGGTTTCTTCTGGGCCGATCCCTTCTTTGCGGGTGAAGATTTTTCGACCAGAACTGTCGGGTCTTTTTCGACCTTACTTCCCTTATCCAACGCAACCAGGCTTCGTATCTCTTGTAACTCCCCCTGAAGAGTTGAGAACATCTCATCCAGGTGCAGAAGATGTGTTGTGTGAAGGTCTACAATCTCCTGGAGATCATATTTTTTAGAGGGAGTCGCTTTTGAATCCTGCCCTTTTTGTGCTCCTGCTGATTTTACCGGTTTTTTCTGCTGATTTTGTTTAGGTACTGGTTTTGCATCCATAATTTCCCCTGTTGCCTGATGATGTATTCCATGTGTTCATAAAACAATACAAACACAATAATCCGTGACCGATCGCGTCTCTGTTGAGATCATCAGAAAGCATGCATACTAAGAACTAAAATTTTAAAAATTTATGTCTCCGAGGGAGATTCTGAAGGAAAATTTAAGCAGCATTACGTACGAGAGACCGGGAGAGGAGTTTGTCGGGATCCGCATGGAATCCACCGATTTATTGAACGGAAGAAGATCAGTTCTACCACGCTAATACCAATAAATAGGCCATTACTCGGCAATGAGAATCTGGGTGATCATTGTCGGGCCTGCGATCCTGCAACGATTCCAGTGATCCTTTAATGCAGGCCAATGATTATCCCTACACCAAGGGTCACGGCTCCAGATCGGTGGGCCTTCCATCTCAAAACGTGTGAATGGTTTTGGAGCTAACTTGAATTATTCAATATCTTGAGTCATTGCAAAAAGGGGAGATACATAGTTCATTGAGCATCTCCTTATATTACACTATACTTGGCGACCCGGTTTTCGCGAGGGATCTCTTCAAAAGGCTCTTTAGCGATCTCCTCGACTATCTCTTTAACAGTGATAGTAAGATCGTATGTCTTTTCTTCACCGGTTGAGTCACCTGAAGTTCGCATCATTGCCGCTGAGAATGACTGGATCCCGATTGTTACTGCCTTGATTGTCCACCGGTGAACACCCGAGGCGCCCACAATCCTTTTCTCAGTGTTGTCCATGACATATTCGTCACTGACAAGTTCAAGGCCGGCTGATTTCGTAACATTCCACAAGTATCCAGTCGTTGGGTTTTCCCTGAGAGAGATAATTACCGTATCGCCAGGTTTAGCAGTTAAGTTCGTAGTATTCACGTCAGCGGTCATAATTGAAGCAGGCACAGATGCTTCATCATCGATCATGGCGATCTCCTGTGTCTCAAGAACCCCAATTGTATTTGCACCTTCTACAGCCATACATCCCGGAGCCAGCAGAGCCACTGCGAGCAGCAGGATGATACAAGAAACGGTTTTTTCCATACTTACCATTAGTAACACTCCGTTTTATAAAACATTGTCCGGATATCAAATTTTGAAACAAATCGCGGCCTATACGGGGAAAATATTCTTACTTGAGCGGATTAACCGGGACCTTCGAGTGGTTCAATTTCCGAGTCTGAATCAAAAGGTCAATGCAATATGACAGTACTATCCAGTTATCCGACGCCAGGAAAAGAGGATATTATGCCTGATTCCATGATCAACCCGCCTTACAACCTCTCTAATTAAAATTTTGTAGGTATAAGGTTAGAGAACTGTAAGAGGTAAATCAGCCATTATTCACTTCACCATGATCTCTTCTTCAGCTTATATTCGGCCTCATGAGCCGTAATCTTGGCATCACAAGCCACTTTATGAACGCTAACAGACATATCATCAGATATTTTCTGTCCTTCTACTTCTGCATCTTTGCGTATATTATGTGCTGCGACCGCTGCATCATCAGCGTCCTTTGAGGCCTTTACTCGTACATAATCAGTCAATATGTTCAACTCCTGTTCTGATATGAACAGATATTAGATCATCCACGTTGTCTGAATGTACCATATATACCAGAGATAACCCCATGTAGCGTGAAGGCATATACTTCTTACCAGGTGCTGCAAAATTTGAATAAAACGCAGGATATCCGGTTTTTAAGTAGAAACCGATTCAGGTATCACCAGATGGAAGAACTCATCAAAGATTTTTTACCGCACCGTTGAATGAGAAAAAGGAGATATTTTATTTTCGGGTCATCCAGGAGCTCGGAAAACCCGACATATGAGTATTATATGTGATAAAGGTACAGGTTGGAACATGCGTGAGTGCAGTAGAATGCCCTTCACTGACAGTAATTCCCTCTCCGCAGTTCCATTGGATACTTCATTATATGCAAAGAGACCATGGCATACCGCCTGAATTTTCCATCCAAAAGATATGACCTAATTGTTCCTATTCTGACTTTTCGTTGAGGGTACATCAATTCCCCTGTTCACGAGGTGAACACATACAAGTCTACCGGAGAGATTATATTCCTTTGATTAGCGGCAGTTCTTACCAGAGCATATGAACCCCCCAGGCCGGACACCATAGATTCTTCTGACATCGGTAATGGATTGAGCAAAAATTGCCTCATTATCACCCCTTTTATCTCCAGGAGTAGACATTGTATTCAGCAACGGGCACTGCCTGATGCAATGCCAAGGTGGCGGAGTGGCCACGCGGCTGACTGCAGATCAGCTATACTCCGGTTCAAATCCGGACCTTGGCTTCTATCCTGAACCCATAGTAATTGTGTTATTGTTATGACTGATGATATCTGGTTAATCCGATATTCTGAGATCTTTCTCAAGAGCGAGCCGGTCCGAAGATCGTGGGAGGATATCCTCATCAAATCCCTTCAACTCCGGCTTCCTGACTGCACGGTGACCCGTGAGAGAGGAAGAATTTGGATCTCAGGTCCGGTTGATCCGGATCAACTCCGGTGGACCTTCGGGATTTACTCCTTCTCTCCCTGCAAGAAGACATCACTTCATGACTTACCAGAAGATGCTGCGAAATATGCTGAAGAGAAGGGAATTGGTTCTGTCAGTTCCTTTGCTCTGCGGGTTCACCGGACCGGTGAGCATGCGTTTTCATCGCAGGATCTGGCGCGTGATATTGGTGGATTTATCGGAGAGAGGTTCCCAAAGGTCAGAGTTAATCTGAAAAAACCAGAATTTGAACTTCAGATCGAGGTGAGGGATCAGAACTGTTACCTCTATACCGAGATCATTCCCGGCCCGGGGGGTGTCCCCCAGGGAGCATCAGGAACACTCGTTGCCCTCCATTCAGGGGGGATAGACTCCCCGGTTGCGATGTACATGATGATGAAACGCGGGTGTATCATCATCCCGGTGTATATAAAGATCGCCCCATTTCATGATGATCGCTCAGAAGAACGGGCAGAACTCATTGTGCAGCATCTCCGTCGGTACCAGCCTGATCTCACTCTCCGGGTCATTGAGGATGGGCATGTGTACAGTACGAGAATGCAGCTCAAGCATAAGGGTCTCGAAAAATACTCTTGTGTCTTCTGCAAGCGGCACCTGTACAGGTTGGCCGAGGAGATAACAGTCGCGTGCGGGGCGAAGGGAATTGTCACCGGTGAGTCTCTTGCTCAGGTCGCATCACAGACTCTGGACAATCTCTTTGTCCTTGATGCCGCAGTATCTGTCCCGGTATACAGGCCGCTTATTGGATTTGATAAGGAAGAGACCATTGAGATAGCAAGAAAGATCGGGACATTTGATCTCTCAATTCTACAGGTCCCCTCCTGCTGTTGTGCCATCCCATTCAAACCGGCAACCACATCAGTTAGGACTCGTATAGAAGAGATAGAATTAGATCTTCTATCAGCTAATAACGCTCATAACTGAAGAAGATACATATCAGGACTAATGATGATAAATCTCTCTGATAAACTGATAAATCTTGAGCAGATTATTCGGGACCACGCACCCATTCTTATTGCATACTCTGGAGGAGTGGATAGTTCACTTCTTGCAGCATTTTCCCGGGAAACCCTGGGATATGATCAGATGGTCTGCATCATGGTTGATGGCCCTGAGGTACCCCGCCGTGCCCTCAGGGAGGCAATAACCACTGCTGAGTATCTGAATCTCCCCCTCGAGATCGTCACCGGAGTACCCCTTGCCGAGGATCTGAGACAGATCAATCCCAATGATCGGTGCCGGCATTGCAAACTCGGAACCTACCAGATCCTGGCTGTTGCCGCCCAAAGGCATGGGTGCGGATCTATCGCTGACGGGGCAAATATCTCTGATCTTGGTGAGCACCGGCCAGGAATAGAAGCATTCAGTTCGTGCGGAGTTATTCATCCGTTCATCATGGCAGGTATTACCAAGGCTGAAATACGGGTTATTGCAGAGCAAAAAGGGCTTTCTTTCTGGAACAAACCATCTTCAGCCTGCCTGTACTCCCGAATCCCGTATGGTACAGAAATTACAAAGGAGAAACTACGTATGATCGAACAGGGAGAGGATATTCTGGTTGATCTCGGATTTACTCAGGTCAGAGTCAGACATCATGGATTAATCGCCAGGATAGAACTGCTCCCGGGTGAGATGGACAGAGCATTGACCCAGGCAGATCTGATTGATGATGCATTCAGAAAGATAGGGTTCGCATATGTGACTCTTGATCTCCGAGGATATCGATCAGGAAGTATGGATGAAGTACTGTCATCATCAGGATGACCCGGGATGATCATCAATACATACAATATATCAGAGTATGACACAGTCAGATGTTTCCCTTATCAGATCTGATCAGTACCGTGCCTGGGTAGACGATGAGAATACTGGTCACATCAGGGTCCTTCGGCGATTAAACTTTGTCACCCTCATAACAATTATCCGCAAGATCTGCGAGAAACAACAGAGTTTATCAGATAAATCCCATGTGATCAGGATCTATATTCCTCTATCACTCCGTGATATCAGCTCAGAGAATTTACGGTCGTTTATTGAATTTTCCGAGATCTGCTGCCACATGAAGATCACCATAATGATTGCAGATGATACAGCGGGTAACTTTTCGGACTAAGGGTTATTTAACGCAATACATCAGAAATACGGACAAATACCATTATTTTCAGATTCTACCAAGAGTATATCCGTCACTAATCTACAGATTCAATCTTTTTGGTAATAATCCCGCACTTCGGTACTGGACTTATTCCCGGTGCGGATAATGAACCATTAAGCGGGGTAGTTCACGTCTTCCCACCGGCCGAAGCAATTACTTGAATTTAGAATCATATATATCGCTCATTTTTTGAATCAGACCCTGATTTATCAGGCTCTAAAAACATACCTATATAAAGCCTAATATGAACCCTGATTTTAATAATCACGGAGAATTAGAGGCATATATCGGCTTACTATTGATCCGAAATAATCAGCCGATCTGATCTATGACCCGGGTGGAGATCAGAGGATAGCGACCTGATATGGAAGTGTTTTTAGAGGTCAGTTTTTAGGGAATACATTAAAATTCGGGAACAAATTGTAACAAATAATCAACACCTCATTCATAGAGCGTCAAAAATGACAACTCGGAGTCGAAAATCAAAGAAAGTTAGAAAAACTCTTAATTTCCCTTAAGGACGGAAGAACACAATGCTAGCACCAATTTTTCCTTGAATTCGAATAACTTCAGACTCTCAAATAAAATATTATTATTGGGGCTGAAATCAATCCATTCCTAAAATGGTCTCCTACCCCGGGTTCTAATGTATATCAGTGCCTTCTTTGGTGGTATCAATGAAAACTCCCTTATTGTCCAAAGAATAGATCCCCTTTGCACAGAACCTGCTCAAGGGACAATGTTCAAACCGTGGGCATACAATCCTTTTCCCGTCCCTCTGATAACATCCATTTTTCGAGATATTCCGGAGTGCTTCAGAGAGCTCGAAGGTGGTCATACCTCCGGATTCCTGAACCTCATGGATCGCGACTTCCCATAATTCTCGAACCTTTGGGGATAGGACCGAAATTTGTCCGGAATATGTTCCATAAATTATTCCCAGAGCAATACTTGCACGAACAACATGAATATCTGTGATAAGGGGAACGTTGTCGAGGTTTTTAATCTGGTCCAGCCCTACTTCTCCTTTGAGTAATGAAAGCCATAACTGCCCTTTTTTATCACTAATAAAATGATAGAAGTCATATACTTCGAGATAACGGGCAGGGATTATCCGGTTCAGGATCTCCTTTGCGTCCCATTCACAGGAACGAAGAAAATTTCTGGGATCTCCCCCCCATTTCTGGAAGAGAAATGTTCCGGCATTCTTCCATATCTCTGAATTCTTATTTTTACTTCCACAGAGTCCTAAGTTCCTGAGATCGTAGAGGATCTGATCTGCATCATCTTCATACAGGGATACCGGAGAGAAGAGATAGCGGGTGTTCTCTCCCTCGTATGCTTTCCTTGCAGAGTTCCAGAGAGCTGGTGAGTCACATCCGGTATCTATCGTCAGAGTCAACGTGAGAAAGATAACATGTTCAAGGGAACCCTGTTTCACTCCATGTGGGGGCGAATAATCAGGTTTTTCTTTAAAAGTAAAGATATCGGATCTTGAGATACCTTCAGGCAGATTCTGAACGATTTCAAATGCCCGTTTAGAGCTATATTTCAGAGTCATACGTCCTCCTGGGTCATGAGTATCCTGTTGTTACTATACATGGGGGGTGCAATCTGATCTTTAAACTGCCTCTGTCCATTTTTACGAGTTCAACACCAATATATCTTTGGTTTTACATCCTCAATGTTGGAGGTCTTCCATCGTCCTTAAACAGGAGATTTGAGCAGGGATTCGAATTTTGACGGAAATGTTGTTGATCTATAATCACCCACAGATCAGCTCCGTTCATCCAGGTATTGCATAATAAATCACCTGTTTTTTGTCAATTCAACGTCCACAATCGCAGGATGATTTTCTTTCTGGTCACCACAACATGATACGGTATCTCCCCCATAACCACACACACCACTATCCATATCCTTTCCTCTGATGGCGGCATCTATCATAACCCAGGCACATCCAATTCCCCTGTAGACATCAATCGCCTGAACTGGACAATTCAGGACGCAGACACCAGATATCATACATCATGCAGGGTGCACCATTTCTCCGTGTTTCTCTCCTTCTGCAAATACTCAGTGAGAGCAGACCTCAGTGCAGCATCTGCATTTGATGCATGTATCCGGGAGATATTGAAGGGTGTTCTCCAGGTAGGATTTAGACATCAGAAAATCTTTTAAACAGACGATATTTCCTCTATGAAAAGAAAAAGAATACCGGAAACCCAGTTTATTTATCTTCACGGACCATAGCAATGGCTTTTTTCGGACACTCATTCGCACAAATACCGCAGCCCTTACAGAATATGAGATCGATATTCAGATCCCGATCAATCACTGCATCCGGGCAATACAGCCAGCACAGACCGCATCTGTTACATCTTTCCTTGTCAACAACAGGACAAAAAACTCGCCACGAGCCGGTCTGTCCGGCAGAGCCTTGGACAGGCCAGTTTATGGCAAATGTATCGTGATCCGAACTTCGGTTCATATGGTTATCTCTGCGAATGCGTCATCGGCAGCCCTGACGTTACGTTCATCAATGAACATTTCCTGTATAGCCAAAATTACCGAGTCTTTTGAAACGATACCAATCTTAGCCAATGCACCTAATACCGGGGTGTTTAGGATTGGGCTTCCTGCGACTACGAGATTTAATCGGAGTGCAATGCCGGTGAGATCAACATTGTAGGTGACAAATCCGCTGCAATCCTGTTGATGAGCATTATTGATAATCACCCATCCCTCTTGTTTAAGGCCGTGGAGAACATCAACCGTATTCATCACACTCGCATCAAGGACAACAACCAGATCAGGGCGGCGAATCTGGCTGTAGATCTTGATCGGGAAGTCATCAATCCGGACGAAGGAAACAACCGGTGCTCCCCGGCGCTCAGCCCCATAAAATGGGCATGCCGTCGCATATCTGCCATCATAAAGAGCCGCAATCGCAAGGAGACGGGCAGCGGTTACACCACCCTGCCCCCCACGGGAGTGAATGCGAATCTCATACATCGTTGTGCACTCCAAACCAGAATTCTTCCCCAATTTCCCGATGCCGGACAAAATCCGCAATATCATCATAGGTAACCTCCTGGCCACCAAGACCTGCAATCACGCTGAACACTTCCACTTGGCTTTTTGATCTGATGGAATCTGCTACAATACCGCCAAAACCAAAAGAATAGGCGCGATCGATCACAACAACGTCCTTTCCGGCGAGGTTTAGTTTAGGGAACGGGCGGAACCAACGAAGGCGTATCGATCCCGCTTTAATCCCCTCACCCCGAAGGATATCGATAGCGACTTCCGCCTCCTTGCCCAGGGTGCCCAATGATACCACGACCACATCAGCATCGGTGCACTGATAATCCTCAGTCAAGCAATATGTGCGTCCAAAACGCTCAGAAAATCTCCGATGAGTCTCTTCTATTACGGATAATGCACCTCGCATAGACTTTTCGATCTCCCATCGGAACCGAAAATAATCGACGGGCCCTGTCAGTGCACCATACCCACAGGGATTTTTGGGGTCAATTATATTTCGGAGGTGATTTGTCGGGATAAAATCCCCAGGATCAATGATGTCAAGCTGCTGCATACTATGGGACAGGGTAAATCCATCGAGGTTCACCATTATCGGAAGCAACACGTCATTATGTTCGGCAATACGAAAAGCCATCAGCAGGGTATCATAAGCTTCCTGGACGGTTGAGACCCAGACCTGGAGCCAGCCGGTATCACGCTCCTGCATGGCATCGGTATGTTCGGCCCATATGTTCCATCCGGGGGCAAGAGCCCGGTTCACATTTGCCATCACTATGGGGAGACGAGCCCCGGAAGCCCAGTTGATCATCTCGTGCATATACGCAAGACCCTGAGAACTCGTGGCTGTGAACGTCCGGCCTCCGGCAATGCTTGCGCCAATACACGCCGCCATGGCAGAATGTTCGCTTTCCACAGGAATATACTGGCTGACAAGTTGTCCGCTCGATACGTACTCAGCAATGGTTTCCACAATCTCGGACTGGGGTGTGATAGGGTAGGCAGCAATTACATCGGGTGTAGCCTGCCTGACAGCTTCGGCTATCGCCTTGTTACCGGTCGCAATCTTCTTCATGATGCTGCCTCTTCGGATGCGAACCGCTGGAGATTTTCTGCAATCCGTTCCCTGAGAAATTCTACGGTTTTCGCATCAATTCCCCTGAACCGCCCCTGTAGGGAGAGATAATCTTCCAGCGGAACCGGTTTTTTCATCGCCGTTTTCGATGCTGCGCTGATACTCAGTTTCCCGTGCTCACGCTCAAAGAGCACCCAGATACCAGATTTCACCGCCAATTTCCCTATTTCCACAGTCTTTTCCGTGGAATGTCTCCAACCGGGTGGACAGGGTGAGAGAATATGGATAAAAGTTGGTCCGCGGAAGGTGAGAGCCTTTTCCACTTTATCGACAAGATCCTTGGGGAATGACGAGCATGCTGTTGCCTGATACGGGGGTTCGTGGGCCGCGATGATCGCATCGATATCCTTTTTTATCTCTGATTTTCCACCAGGTGTCGTGGTTGTTTTTGCACCAAGCGGTGTCGCACCTGACCGTTGCATCCCGGTATTGCCGTATGCTTCATTATCATAACAAATATACAGGAAATCCGTGCCACGCTCAAAAGCTCCAGACATTGCCTGTAACCCAATATCGAGCGTACCACCATCACCAGCATAAACGATAACATGGGTATTTCTTCCGGTAGCCCTGAACAAACTGCTGATACCTGAAGCACATGCTGCTGCAGCACCAAAAGCACAATTGACTACAGGTACTGAAAAGGCCGATTTAGGGTATATTCCCTGGAATGCAGCTGTACAACCCGCTGGCATGACCAACACGGTGTCAGCCCCGGCTGCCTTGAGGACGTATCGTAGGGCAAGCGAGGACCCACACCCGGCACAGGCCGACGTGCATTTCAGGATATACTCTTCATCTGAAATATTTACTATAGTATCCAACTCCAAGGTTTTTTTTACTATTAGCGACAAAAGAGCCGCCTCCACGAACAAAATTACAGGACCCAGGATCACACGGGATATGGCAGCTATGCCCTGAATGTCATCAGATGTGGGGGTAAGGTACATCCTCCCATCATCGCAACAGGACTTACTTACGCAAAGAATCGTGTTCAGCGGGTTCCTTTCTCCCAGACCCATGAATTCGCAGAATCTTATTTCCAGATTCCTGTTCTCCGGTCAATGACCACTTGGGTTTGTACGTCTCACGAGGGAGCGTTCCGGATGGGTGTACGATTACACCGGTAGTAACCACGATACGGGATTTGATGATGATTTCAATAAGAATCTGGACTTCCGGCAGGGTCATTTTTGTATTTCAACCTCGACTGTGAGTACATCAAGGTGTTTCTTCCTGTCCACGAGCAGCCGTACTCACCGGTCAGGAAATCAAAGCCCCGAACAGTTCCTGTACCTGCGGGCGTTCGCGGATAATATGCGTTTTCAGAAACGGCAGGGTCTGTATGTCCTCGATCGATTTCAGATTTGTTTCGGCAGGACTTTTTGTAATATACCGAACCTGTTCTACCAAATTCCAGTTCATTTTTCAGGAGTTTCAACAGGTATTTCTCTAGTTCTTTTCGTGGCATGATCTAAATCTTCTAATCCCAGATATTTTTTCAGCCATAGTAGTTATACCGAATAAATTATCCTGCTGGATTTCTGCAGGTTTTCAGAAGGGGGTATACGGATTCCGAACAAATCATATTATGTATCTTACCATCACCCAAAATATATCCAGAGATAGGGGGTATATTTGCCTCAAGGGCATCCGGATCCAGGGTGCTATCCTGTGTCGGGTTCATCAGTTGGAGACCGATCTCCTACCGGTTGCGAAGTTGTATCCAGGGTAGGAAATTGCTGTGATACTCAAGCAGGGTGATAATTACCTCGTCTCCTTCATTCCATGGGAATCCTGAAGCCATCGTATTGATGGCCTCGGGGGAATTTCCCGGAAATCTGTGCTCAAACTCCAGTATCGCGTCAAGGATCTGCTCTGGTGATCGATTCGTTGCTGTACAGTCCAGGCAACAGATCTCAAAAAGGAGCGCAAAATATTCCCGGATAATATTAAGAAACATCAAACCTCTATGAATATCCTGGAAACGGATACAAACGGAGATCCAGTTTTGTAAAACATTATACCAGGATAGCGGCAAAAATTACTCACATTCTGATATATTTAGTCCATGAATGAGTATACATAAGGTACACAAATGAGGCTGAATAGAGATGATTTATGGTGTTACCACCCGTTGATTGCACACAATACAGCATGGAGTGACCATGCATTCGAGAGGGTGTCAGCACAGAACAGAAACGAAGCAATAATATTGTCGTTTTTTATCAGATTGCTGCAAATTCCTTCTAAAAATTATATTCAGGATCTCATATCGATAGAATGTAGACAAATGCCGGGCATTGGCATATGACCAATCCCCTCAGAAAACCAGGTACTGCACCATGCTGACACGTTTGATCAGAAATCTTCACCAAAAATTTTTCTCACCCCAAAAAAAAGAGACGTCATCTCCCTTCAATTCATCAGAACATTTACAAATCGTTCTCGACAGTGTCGATGCACTGATATATGTATCAGATCTTGATACCTATGAGATCCTCTTTATTAATCAATATGGGAGGCAGGTATTCGGGAATATCACTGGAAAGACGTGCTGGAAAGCACTTCAGGCCAATCAATCCGGACCATGCCCCTTCTGCACGAATGAACAATTGATAACTCAAGATGGATCTCCTGCGCAGATTGTAGTCTGGGAATTTCAGAACACGATTAGTGGCCGATGGTACCAATGTCGCGACCGGGTGATCAGATGGACAGATGGAAAATTTGTCCGTATGGAGATCGCTACTGACATAACCGGAGGGAAACTGTATGAAGAGCAGATCGAGCGATTGAATGCAGTCAAAGAAGAACTCCGAAGCCTCTATAACGATCTTGAGGACCGAGTGACTGAGAGAACTGCGGAGATTACCCGAATCCAGGAATCATTTCAGGAAGCAAATACCAAATTAAATCTTCTGAATTCGATAACCAGACATGATATCCTCAATCAGATCACCGCATTAAATGGGTACCTGGAACTATCCAGAGAACTATCCACCGATGAGGAGCAACGGAGCTATATTGAAAAAGCAGAGCATACAGTTGAAGTAATTGACCGGCATATTCATTTCACCAGAGTTTATGAGGAGATTGGGGTTCATTCGCCCATATGGCAGCCGATACAGGAAGCGGTTGGAAAGGCTATTCGTGATGTAAGTCCGATCTCAAAAAAAATTCGACGTGATCTTTCAGACTTCGAGGTCTACGGAGATCCCCTTCTTGAGAGGGTATTTTACACCCTTATTGAGAATACCCTCAGGCATGGAGGAGAGGCAACCATCATCAGATTTTCAAATCATATAACCTCAGAGGGCATGATCCTAACCTATGAGGATAACGGCCCCGGTATTGCTGATGATGATAAAAAAAGAATATTTGAGCGTGGATATGGTAGAAATACAGGATTCGGCCTCTATCTTGCAAGGGAGGTTCTTGCGATGACTGATATGATTATCCGTGAAGTGGGCGAGAAAGGAAGAGGAGTCAGGTTTGAGATAGCAATTCCGGAGTATAATTATCGGTTGTCACAGGTTGATGAATAGAGCATATAGCAGGTCGACACACATATATAATTAATTAGTAAGCGCAGAATTGACCAGGCCTATGCTGATCTGCATGTAGTTGTATAGCATCTCTGCCACTCTGGCTTCATACCCAGCTGGTACCAGCCCTCTACAATCAACGAATTTTTAAAAATGATATGAGGATCATTCAGAAAGTTTTTTCGAAAATGAGTGAATATTGTGAACATTCAAAAACAATCACGATTGAGAACACCTAAATGATATGGGGCATAACTACTTATATCAAAACCAGGTTACGGTTACCTCTGGCTGGACAGATATATCTGATAATTATTGAGGAATCCTGTTCCAGATGTATGGATAGGCAGCAGGGACAGAGAAGAGCAGGGAGAAATTATGTCTGAAGTAAATGACTATACCGGAGATCATGCACGAACATTCAGGGCAATCATTGAAGCGGCTCCGGTCGCAATACAGATTTTGAGCCTGGATGGCCGATTTGTAGATTGCAACAAAATGACCGTTGACATGTTCGCAGGAACCTCAAAGGATGATATCATAGGTAAACTCCCGGCTCTTATCTCCCCTGAGAGACAACCAGATGGGACCCCGTCAGACATTGCTTCAATGGCCTACATCACACGTGCTCTGTCTGGAGAGACACAGACATTTGACTGGAATCACCAGCGTCTCTCCGGTGATATCTTCCCTGCCCGGGTAACACTCAATGCTCTTGACTATAATGGAGAACTCAGCCTCATGGCCTCGGTCATTGACCTCACCCATGAGCGTACATTGGTGGAAAAAGTCAGGAAACATGCGGATGAGGTTAAAAATCTCATTAAAATCTCACCGGTCCCACTATTCATAACGGATCCGGAATTTAATATCATAATCGGAAATGATGCCGCCATAACTCTCACAGGGTATCCGCGCGAGACGCTCTTTCGGAAAAATCTCATAGATTTTGAAATAATTGAGCAAACCGGAGAAGGGATCGACCAAATAAAAACAATAAAAAAAGAGAGTTCTGCAACTGAAGTGATCAGATTTCCCTCCGGAATCAGGGTGGTACGGAGATCAGGTATTCCCATCCTTGATGAATCAGGATCAATCTCCCAGATCCTCTTCGCCTACATGGACCTGACCCAGCAGATGGATCAGCTCGATGAGGTTAGAACACTCATCAGGGAGGGCCCGTTCAGTATTCTCACCCTTGATCCCAGCCTTAAGATCGTTGACGTTAACCCGGCTTTTGAGACGGTAACCGGTTATACCAGGGAGGAAGGGTTGGCCCTAACCCTGAAAGACTTTAAAATCATTGAACGGGTAGGGGGGTCTGTAGCTTCGGCGGTTGAAACTAAAAAGACCGCATCTGGACGGATTGTTCTGGACCTTCCCTCGGGCGTCAAACATCTTGACTATACCTATATTCCTATCCTGAATAGGAGCGGGGAAGTCATCAGGGTCTTTGAAGTCTTTTCAGACCAGACCAATCTGATTGATCAACTACACGAGTCCGAAACCCTGATTAAAGCAAGCCCTATATCAATTGTGACAATCAGCCCAGCCGGAATGATACTTAAGGCTAACCCTGCTTTTTCTCAGGTCTCTGGAATTCCTGAAGAAGATCTCCAGAAGATGAATCTGCAGGATTTTTCGATCGTAACCCGGGATGGTGAACTGTTTGTTGAGGTTATTCACTCTAAAAAACCGGTGAATGGCCGCCTGACTATCGATTTTGAGGGAGATGTCAGGATCCTGGATTATACATACCTCCCGGTAACCGATGTAAACGGACAGATCCGAAAACTCCTGATTGTGTATATCGACATGACTAACCAGGTCAGACTCAGTCAGGAGATGGCAGATCGTGCTGCCTGGTATGAGTCAATCCTTGATGCGATTCCTCTTGCGGTGTCGGTTACTGACCTAGAGAGGTACTGGACATTTATGAACCGGATGACTGAAGAGATATCAGGGATGCAGAGAGAGACCACCCTTGGCAGGCCGTGGGAGAATTGGCTGTCAGATCAAAAAAATCGGGATGAAGCACCGCTCTCCCAATTTCAGAAGGGTACTGAATCCTCACGGGTAATACACCAGGAAAAATATTATCTGGCACAATGTGCCTTTGTCCATGATGCACAGGGAAATAATGTCGGTATGATGGAAGTTCTCTCTGATATTACTTCAATGCAGAAGGTATCAGACTATCTTGAGCGTTCTGTCAGTATGGTAGCCGAAGATATCAAAAGACTCGCTGCAGGTCGGGTAGATCTACAGGTTGAGACCCTTGACTCAGATGAGTATACAAAGGATGCAAGAAAATATTTTGTAACCATCAATAAAGCCCTACAGATAGCCAGGATGTCCCTCTCCATGTTGGTTGAAGACTCGACCTACCTTGCCTCATCGGCAGTGGAGGGTTACCTGAAAGTGCGGGCGGACCCAGATAATCATAAGGGTGAGTTCAGAAGAGTAATTGAAGGGATTAATAAGGCGCTTGACTCTATCGTGCAACCTATCACTGAAGGGATGAGGGTCTGTGGAGAGTATGGTGACTGCAATTTTTCTGCCCGGGTTGATCCTGCCCTCCCCTTTGAGGAAGACTGGTCAGTATTCAAAGAGGCCCTCGATAACATCGGAATTAAAGTCAGTGAGGCCGTAATCAGAGTGGCTGATGAGATGTCAACCCTGACGATCAATTCTGACTCAGCCAGCACGCATGTTCATGAGATAGCAGTTGGTGCAGCTCATCTCGTGGAGAGTATTCACCAGGTATCAACCAATGCTGAGCGAGGGAGTCATGGAATTGTCCGGCTTCATCAGACGATGGGAGACTTTGCTATCACGGTTGGAGAAGTCTCACAGAAGACAGAACAGGTATCGGTACTCACCCGGAATTCTAATGAACTCGCAAAGGAGGGAACTGATCTGGCACGCAATACCGAGGCGGGAATGCAGGTGATCACCACCAGTGCAGATGAACTCAGGATTGTCATCGCTGAGATACAGCAGGAGATGGGAAAGATTGGCAAAATCGTAAAACTCATATCAGATATCGCCAGTCAGACCAATCTTCTCGCCCTGAATGCTGCCATTGAGGCTGCAAGAGCAGGTGAGGCAGGAAGAGGATTTGCCGTGGTTGCAGCCGAAGTGAAATCACTGGCAACCGAATCGAGAAGATCAGCAGAAAATATCAGTGAGATGATCACATCACTGCAGAAGAAGTCAGAAGTTGCACAAAAAGCAGTGGATCAGGCGACAACAGCAGTCAATGATGGAAACGCCACCCTGCAGAATACACTCCAGGTATTCTCAAGGCTTGCAGATGAGGTTGATGAGATATCTAAATACATGGAACAGGTTGCAAGTATGTCTGAGGAACAGGCTGCATCGGTCCAGGAGATAACCCAGAGCGCAGATGAGGTAGCCCGCCTTATCGAGGGAACTGCCCAGGAAGCAGTAGCCAGTGCTCGGGTGACTGAAAAGACCGCACTGTCCCTTGAAGAGGTGACAGTTATGATCAATACGGTACGAAATATTTCTGAATCTGTCTCCTCTGATATCGGAACATTCCAGGTTGGAACCGGACCTGGAAGAAAGGTATAGAATTGCATCGATAGAACCTCACTTTCCTACAATTAAGGAATTCTTTGCCGGTTTCTCCTGATATATACCCTCTAGCTACCAACATAGGTATGTAACAGGGGAAAGCCCTGTAGAAATTTCAAGACCCCACCCGAGATCCTGGATCCGATTGAATACTTCTCTCATCCAAGGGGTCTTGAGATCCTCGCTATCACGCCAGAGTGGCAGAGAGGCTATGCAGCTGACTGCAGATCAGCATAGCCCGGTTCAATTCCGGGCTCTGGCTCTATTATTCTTAGCATTAGATAAGGATTCAATCCGAACACAGGTAGAACCCTGCAACGAGAGAACTAAAAAGGGATTCAGAGGCTTCAAAAGTTAGGAAAATACGTTCAGCGGTATATCTACGATGTTATCACCGAACATATGTATATGAAATCCATAATTCGGGGGTACATTTCGGTCAAGATTCCCCAGACAAGCATGGGGTATATCCGCAATACCAAGAATTTTATAATCGAATGCAAAATGATAAGACACGCAATAATCACAATTGTGAATGAGATGTACATACACATGAAATCAAAATCTGAACGCAAAGCCCCCGTTCGTATAATGCCCGCCAGACATAGTCCTATACATCGGTTCATAAGCCTACATAACCGTCCTAATGTTTCCACCATTATTTCCCCTTTTTTTCTTTCTGCTTGTAGTCGATAACGACAACGCAGGACTTCTGCAGCCACATTATTTGATCTGATACAGAAGTGCCTCACAAGCTTAAATTTTCTCGAAGTTTGGAAAAACGAACAGATGTAAACAACAGGTTGGAAGTAAATGAAGTATTATAAGAATATTGGAGAATTGATCGGGAACACTCCACTGGTTCAGCTCAACAGAGTGATGCCAGAAGGAACGCGGCCGCTTGTGCTTGTTAAAATAGAGAGCTTCAATCCCGGGGGAAGTATCAAAGACAGGACTGCAGCCAATATGGTATTTGAGGCAGAACAAGCCGGCCTTATCCAGCGCGGGGGAACCCTCGTAGAACCTACAGCAGGAAATACCGGGGTTGGTCTTGCAATTGCTGCAATATTACACGGATATAAAACCATCTTCGCTATGCCAGATAAAATGAGCAAGGAAAAGGAACACCTTCTGCGGGCATATGGAGCCGATGTAATCCGGACTGCAACGAACGTAACACCTGAGGATGAACGCAGTTACTACAAAGTTGCCGCACGGGTGGCAGGGGAGACTCCAGGTGGATTTGTACCAAACCAGTTCGAAAACCAAAATAATCCAGCTGCCCATTATGCTACGACAGGCCCGGAGATCTGGCGGGATACAGAAGGGCAAGTCACCCATTTTGTCGCTGGTATCGGGAGTGGGGGTACGATATCTGGTACCGCACGTTTTCTCAAGGAGAAGAACCCGGGGATCAAAATTATCGGAGTGGATCCCGAAGGTTCCATTTATCACCACATATTCCACGGGACAGAGCCAAACCTGCACTCTTACAAAGTGGAGGGGACTGGAGAGGACTTTATTCCGAAGACTGTGGACATGGACATTCTCGATGATATGATCGCAGTTGAGGATCGGGATGCTTTCTGGATGACCCGGCGTCTCGCTCGCGAGGAAGGAATCCTTGTCGGGGGAACATCAGGAGCATCAGTCTTTGCAGCCTCACAGATCATTCAAGACTTGACAGAGAAAGACCTGGTCGTTGTGCTGCTTCCGGATACCGGACGCAATTACTTAAGTACTATCTTCAATGACGAATGGATGAAGAGCAATGGCTTTGAGGATCTGATCTAATGGGATTTGATACACGGGCAATCCATGCCGGAGAGGAACCAGATTTTGATGGCCAACCCAGTGGAGACGTGGTGGTCCCAATTCATCTCGCATCCACCTTTGCCCGCCGGGATGTTGATAATCCTACCGGGGGTTTTGAATATTCCAGAAGTGGGAACCCAACACGTTTTGCACTTGAAAAGAAGCTTGCAACGATCGAAAACGCCAGGTATGGCCTTGCATTCTCATCAGGACTTGGAGCAGAGACGACACTTACCTTAAGCTTATTAAAAACAGGAGACCACGTAGTCGCATTCGATGACCTATATGGGGGGACACGTCGTCTTTTCAGTCAGGTGTTCCAGAACGGATTTGGAATAGAATTCTCCTACGTCGATGCCCGTAACCCTGAAGAGATCAAAGCTGCTATTCGAAACAATACCCGGATCGTATGGTTGGAGTCCCCAACAAATCCCCTGTTGAGACTGTGTGATATCCATCATATCGCGGAAATTGCCCATGGAGTAGGTGCACTGGTTGTAGTGGATAATACATTTGCGAGCCCGTATTTCCAACAACCTATCAAGCTAGGGGCAGATATCGTGGTCCATAGTACGACCAAGTATATCAATGGCCACAGCGATTCGATTGGCGGAGCGCTTATTACTTCGGATGAAGAACTGTATCAGCGACTTCGATTCCATCAGAATGCAGCAGGTGCCATTCTCTCACCGTTTGATAGTTTCCTTGTCTCCCGTGGCATTAAGACACTTGCACTGCGGATGGAGCGGCATGAAAAAAACGCCCTCGCTATTGCCCAGTATTTAGAAGGTAGCAACAAAATTGAAGCGGTCTATTATCCAGGGCTCTCATCACATCCTCAACATGATCTTGCGAAGAAGCAGATGACTGGATTTTCAGGTATGCTTTCATTTGAGCTGAAAGGAGGAGAGAAAGAGGCAAAAAAATTCCTCAGTAATCTACACCTTTTTTCCCTCGCTGAGAGCCTCGGAGGAGTTGAGTCTCTAATTGAACACCCGGCAACGATGACACATGCTTCAATCCCCACGGTGGAACGCAAGAGGATTGGGGTGAGTGATACATTGATTCGGGTTTCGGTTGGTATCGAAAACAGAGATGATCTCATTGCAGACCTTGAACAAGCACTGGAAACAATCTGACCGATCTTATGTCAGACTTTTTCTTTTTTCATAACATATATCACAACCTTGCAGTCAACGAAAGAACTCAAAATCGTAGAACAGGGATCCATCAACACCATCTTGACATCGTTTGCATAGGATACTTATCATTGTTGCATATTGGTGAATCTGATCCTATGCTCATTTGTCCATCGGTACAAGCTGCCTGATGATCTCTTCACAGCCCCTCTCCCTTTTTTCTTTTGACACTTTTTGCCGCATTTAATCAGTTCTCCAATCATTCTTGGTCAAAATTGCTGATTTCTACATAGGTAAATCCCATACAGTCCAATATTGTTGTGAGGACTTTGAAGAGCCCTAAAGACGTTAGTATTTGCCGGTTCCATGAGAATCGAGGGCATATGAAAGTTTTTTGGAGTATATCAAAATCGTCTGTCGTGAATTATTCTTTGACACGGCATAACTGAAAAAATAACCCGGAGATATTTAAAATGGCTAAAGCATATCTGAAAATCGAGATTGAGACTGGTAAAGAGAAAGATGTACAAACCGCACTGAAGAAGATTGAAGGAGTAATTAGTGCAGACTTTGTAACAGGAGAGCAGGATCTTGTGGCATTGATTGAAAGTGACAGTTATGAAGAGATTGTAACAAAAAAATTGAATGAAGTACGCAAAATTCAGGGGATACATAAGACGATAACTAACTTTGTGTTTGAATGGGATTGATCGTTAAACTCGTATAGTAGCATCGAAATCACCCTGATCTCTGATATAGCCACAAAAGAACAGGTATTTCCGATAAAAAACTCTTGTTGAGTATTTTAACGATAAGATACGAATCAAAAAGTATATGATATGGAACACATTTATGAACAATAATCAAAATCGATTAAGTATGGTATTTCGAACCATTGGTATCATTGGACTGATAATTATAAGCATTTCAACATTCATCACTGCTGCATATGCAGAGGGAGCACCATTAAAACTTGGGTACCTGTCAAATGCATGTAACTCAGATACCTTCATCGGTAACGATCTAGGGATTTATGAGAAAAATGGACTCAAGGTGGAACTTGTTCCATTTACCAACAGTGGAGAAGTCCATACCGCACTTGTTGCCGGAAAAATCGATATCGCAGGTGCAGGAGCGTCAGCCCCTTTGACCTATATCGCAAAAGGTGCTGATGAAGTTCTCATTGGAGGACTTGGGGATGTCGGAGGAGCAGCACTCGTAGTCAAAAAGGAGCGAGCAGGCGAATTTAGTGATCTCAAGGCTCTTGTTGGTAAACAACTCGGAGTAGTACGTGCTGCAACCGGTGATGTTGTTTACCGGGGTGCTCTGACAGCAGCCGGTATCGACTGGAAAAAGGATCTTACCATTGTTGAACTAGAGTCCCCCAATGCAGTGAACGAGGCGGTAAAATCAGGCAAAATAGATGCAGGAGTCACCTGGACACCATTCAGTTTCCTCGCTGACGAACAAGGCCTGGCTGTCGTGAGCTGGAGTGACCAGTACTTCCCAAGCCACCCATGCTGCCGTGTTTCAGTACTTCGAACAACCCTTGATACCAGGCATGATGATCTTATAACGTACCTGAAATCAAATATCGAGGCATCGAAAGTATTCAATACCGATCATCCAGGAACCCTGAACGTACTGGCTAATTACATTAAAATTGATCCAGCCGTGCTTGAGGAGAGCACCTACAGTAAAGAACATTTCGGCATAACTCCTGATCCTGATACCAAGGGAGTAAAGAAATTCTGGAATGATATGCAGGATATCGGGTACATCGATACATCATCCATTAATCTTGATGATCACATTGATGTATCACTGTACAAGGAAGCATTGAGTGAACTGGTAAAAGAAAATCCGGATGATGCATACTACAAGGGTCTGGAAGAGGATTACACAAAAAAGAATCTGTAAACCGACCAATTGATAATTTCGTAACCAATTTTTTTTGTTACTATTCAGCCATAACCTTTAGAGGCGCTGCCAGAAAAAAGAATTATATTAATTTTGGATGGGTTATGTACCGATTTCATATCAGATGAATAAATATATGTC
>DATMXW010000147.1:0-2613 GCA_035561295.1 Methanospirillum sp.
CTCCTAAAAATTGCTCCGGGCATGTTTTCTGTGATTATTTTGAGTTGAGATTCATGTTTTGAAAGTTGGTCCTCAATTTTCTTTATACCAGTCATATCATGACCAGTGAGGGAATAAAATTGTTCTTTCTCAGATATGCAGATATGAGCAAGTGTATAGAGGTATGGTACTGGTACATCCCCTATCAATGCCGAATATTCAAAGGTACACGTTTCATTTTGTTGTAACGCTGATACCCTGGAGAGAATTGGATTATTATTTATCAACGGAGATGAGAGAGCGTTCAGTCGTTTACCCACCAGAGTAGTAAGGGGTATCCCTACAATTTGAATACCTTCAGCATTAGCCCATTTAACCGATAGATTTGTGTTAAATAAAAAAATAAATGGAGTATAATGAGAAGGTAATAAAGATGGAAGAGGGAGAAGGGGGGCTGGTGTGTTTATCAGATAAAATTTTTTTTTCTGCCCATGCTGTCTCATCTCTACTCTTCCAGAGAGCAATAACATGTTCAAAATTTTTGCAACAGTTCGACGGTCATATCCAAGGGTTTTGGAAATATCTGTTATTGTGAGCGTTCTTTTAGACTCAGCAAGAAGAAATAATATTTTATTTGAGGATGGGGATTCAGGGCTCACATATCTCACTATTCTTCTTAACGTATTATCGTGTCGATTTAAAAATCAATTGTTTCAAAAATTACCCTTAAAGCTCATTTCTAATGTCAATTGAGAGTTTGGAAAAAAGGAGTGACCTTAAAGCCTTAAACCAGATTTGTATCTAAAGGCTAATTGCAGGTTTTTGATGCCTCCAGTCACTTCACTCGTGTCTTTCCATTGGTTTGTAATGGCGGGTGAATTCCACACATCATTCGGGAAACGCCACTCATCATACGCGTCACGGGATTCCATGATACTACCAGAAAACTCTGTTTTTATTGTACCCTCTGCAAATCCGCTGCCTGAGTTGGAATCGGGAGTAACCGCAATCTGGTAATTCAACTCTGCAGGAGAATCAGCAGTTTTAGCCACTGCCCGAATCTGAGCCTTGGTCGAGATCTGGGCACTATTCACGTTAATGAGTGAGCTCTTGGCACTGACTGCGTTGCAGAATGCTGGAATGTATGCATTTGGTGAAGAAGCAAAAACACAGCGAATACTATCCTTAGCGCTTGACCAGTTTCCCGCTACATCAAGGAAGAGGTACTCCTCACCGGTCAGGTGTGCACCTTCTGTACTAGCATAGGTCAGGACTTTCGTTGATTCGATATTATACATACCCTTTCCTTTATCCTGTGAATCAAACTCAAAGTTCTTGTTTTCAATGATTTTACCTCCATTCGTCATTATTGAGTCTGTGTAAGTGATATCAGCAACTGACTGCTGAACACCGAGGATTCCGGTAGGGATTGATCCCGGTGATGCAATGACCCATGCCAGAGCGATTGAGTCATCGATCGATCCAGTCACATCTAAAACAGTTCCGATACTAAAGATCTGGTTTTCGGGTGTCTCATTGGGAAGCCGATCTGCAGATGCTATCATGGATACCACAGAGAGAATAACCAATGCAGTAATTACTGCGCATGTTACCTTCATTCATTCCTCCTACGTTTATGGAATATTAACTCATTCGCATGACATACAATTTGAGCACAATTATACCTTACCTTTCCTTTCAAAAAATGAAACAAAACGTTTTTTTTGGTTTCACGGATAGAATTTGGAGTTTATATTTCTATTTCCGTTGACCCAGTGAAGTGAGATAGAGCACTACTTGTTATCTAAAAAAGGAGTGTTATGTCTGCTGACTACTGATCAGAGTAACTGCTGTCTGTGCCAGAGCTCTTCCATGGAGAGAAGCTCCACTATTCATAGTAATCGCTTTTTTGGCAAGAATATTTCCTTCTACATGAGCGTCTGATCCTATGGCAACCCCTGTTGGACCAGCAATCTGCCAATAAATATTGTCAGATTCTGCACCATTTATCAATCTGATATGGGAAGCTGAATTCATAGTGAGGTCTCCTGCGACCTGAAAGATCCAAACTGCACCATTATTGCCCTGAGCGTCAAGAGTCAGATCTGTGGAGGTAGGCACAAGAACGCCTGATGACCACTTGTATAGCCCAGGGGTAAGGGTTCTTCCCCCGAGATTTCCAGCATATAATTCGGTTCCATCTGGAGGAACACGACCTGCTGCATCCGTAAATGCGGTTTCCATATTACTAACCGCGGTAATCAATAAGTCCGGGGTAGGGGTCATATAATTCGCTGCATACACCTTTCCTCGAACCAGAGTTGAGGAAGAAAACTGATTCGTAGGATCCATTATCAATCCAAATCCGGTTATTGCAGTCGAATCTATGGGGCTGACACCGATAACTCCCGTTATCATGGTTGAACCAGTGGTTGAAATCCCAGTTTTTGCAAGCACACCGAAATTCTCAGCAGCACCAAGATCTACTTTTGAAGCTCCCATCACACCGGGAGTTATTGCGGCTATTATGAGGACGATTATCGTGATCATCAAGACTATGGGAAATAATTTATTTTCCCGATTTCGTATGTTTTTCATATTTCTTCCATAACGATACCCCTCCTTACGCTTAGT